>JBEGTP010000090.1:0-7516 GCA_041179365.1 Pseudomonadota bacterium | reverse complement strand
CAGGCTGCAGGTCGCGCTGGATTTCAACTCGAACGGGTCGAGGTCAAAGGCGTTGATCGTATGGAGTCTCTCACGGTCTATACCATCGCAACGCGAGACAAGTCGCTTGCAATGCCGTTGGTTGATCTCGACCGCATTCGCAATGAACTGATGCAATATAGCTGGATCGCCGATGCGCGCGTGTCGCGTCGCCTTCCCGATACGCTTGTGGTTGATATTGTCGAACGCAAGCCGGCTGCCATTTGGCAACATAACCAAAAGCTCTCGCTGGTTGATGAAGAGGGGGTTGTCCTTGAAGCGGTTGATCCAAAATCAATGCCTAATCTGCCGCTTGTCATAGGGGAGCATGCCAACCAGCAAGTGGCCGGGCTCGATGATCTCTTGTCTGAAGTTCCAGCACTCAAGCCAGCGCTGACGGGTGCAACGTGGATTGGAAACCGGCGATGGGATTTGCGCTTTGGTTCCGGAGAAGTTCTGGCCTTGCCGGAAGGTCCTGACATCGCAGCAAAGGCGCTTCAGCATTTTGCGCGCGTGGATGGCACAAAACGCCTGCTTGGCCGGGGTTTCGTACATTTTGATATGCGCGACCCGAGCCGCATGGTTGTGCGCCTCAACCGCGACATAACGCCTGCGAGCAAGCGCGACGAAAAAGATACGAGCAAAGTCAAAAAGAGTGACGTTGAACAAATGTAATTGATCGTCATTGGGGGGACGAAAATGGCACAACCAAGGAGCGAGAACTTGATCACCGCGCTCGATATTGGATCATGGAAAGTCTCCGCCCTAATCGCGGAGCGAACCGAAAGCGGAGACATAAACGTGCTGGGCACCGGCCAGCGCGAAAGTCGCGGCGTTCGCCGGGGTTATGTTGCGGATATGGCCGCGACTGAACTCGCCGTGCGTGAAGCCGTCGAGCAGGCCGAACGGATGGCGGGAACCAACATCGAGGATGTCTGGGTAAGTTTTTCAGCGGGCGGCCTGGTGAGCGACATCGCTTCCGTCGAAGTGGAACTCGGCGGGCACCGTATTGAGCAGGAAGATATCGATGAGCTTCTTGCCGCTGGGCGTCATTCGCTTGACCCTGACGGTCGCATGATCCTTCATGCACAACCAACACTCTATACATTAGACGGCTTGCAAGGTGTCAAAAAGCCGCTTGGTCTTCACGCCGATACGTTGGGTGTCGATATTCATGTTGTGTGCGCCGATGGTTCTCCCGTGCGCAATCTCGATTTGTGCGTTCGCAGCGCGCATCTTGAAGTGAAGTCGATCATCGCCTCTCCGGTGGCGACTGGCATGTCGTGCCTTTCAGATGAGGAGCGAGAGCTTGGTGTTGCGCTCGTTGAACTTGGCGCGGGCGTTACGAATGTTTCGCTTTTTGCCGGGGGCATGCTCGTTGGGCTGACATCAATACCGCTCGGCGGCTCGGATATTACCGATGACATTGCCTCGGCTTTTGGCACGCGGCGTGAGCAGGCGGAGCGGATGAAGTGTTTCTACGGCTCTGCAACGGCAAGCCCGCGCGACAATCATGACATGATCGAAGTCGCGCCGCTTTCATCGGAAGAAGGTGGCAGCGAGCCAATCCGCATTACAAAGGCGCAACTTATTGCTGTCGTTCGCCAGCGGCTCGAGCATCTCGTCGGAGAAATCGGAAATGCGCTGAAGGAACTTGGATTTACGGGCCCAGTTGGCCGCCAGGTGGTTCTTACCGGTGGCGGTGCGGAACTGAAAGGCGTTGCCGACTATGTGCAAGGGGCCCTTGGCCGTGCCGTTCGCGTTGGACGTCCGCGCGGCCTCATTGGGCTGCCCGACGCGCATAGTGGCCCCGGCTTTGCGACCCTTGCGGGGCTCATCCATTATGCGAGCACCGACCACATCGATCTGCGCGCGATCATGCCTGAATATCAAGAAACCCACAAAATTGTTTCAGGTGGGCTCATTCAACGCTTGATGACGGCCTTCAAATCAGGATATTGAGGTCCATCGTGTGCTGAAACCCTTCATGTTGGGGTGAATGATTCTGAAAACGCGACGAACGGTTGCTGATTTGGGTGATTGAACGTTGGGAATGATGCACAGTAGACGCGGGGGCACATACGCCCATGCTGAACAAGGCTAGGGGAGTAATCCAGATGAGTATTGAGTTCATGACACCTGAAGTTGAAGAATTGCGTCCGCGTATTAGTGTGATCGGGGTCGGTGGTGCAGGGGGCAACGCCATTGCAAACATGATCACGGCTCAGGTGCAAGGCGTTGATTTCATCGTCGCGAATACCGATGCGCAAGCTCTCAACGTTTCCAAGGCGTCAAATAGGATTCAGCTTGGCCTTAAGATTACCCAAGGATTAGGGGCTGGTTCACGTCCTGAAATCGGACGCGCTGCCGCAGAAGAAACAATCGATTCGGTTGAGCGGGCACTGGAAGGCGCGCATATGTGCTTTATCGCAGCGGGCATGGGCGGCGGTACCGGAACAGGCGCAGCGCCTGTTATCGCGAAAGCTGCACGTGATCGCGGCATTTTGACCGTCGGTGTTGTGACTAAGCCTTTCAGCTTTGAAGGGTCTCGCCGGATGAAGTCAGCTGAAGCGGGAATTGCTGAGCTGCAGAAGCATGTCGATACTCTGATCGTCATTCCGAACCAAAATCTCTTCTTGATCGCTAACCCTTCAACGACGTTCAAAGAAGCCTTTGAAATGGCCGATGAAGTGCTTCAGCAGGGCGTGCGCGGCATTACCGATCTCATGGTGATGCCCGGCCTGATCAATCTCGACTTTGCAGACGTGCGCTCAGTGATGGGCGAAATGGGCAAAGCAATGATGGGAACGGGCGAAGCCGAAGGCGAAAATCGCGCCATTGAAGCGGCCGAAAAGGCGATTGCGAATCCTCTGCTCGACGGCGTTTCGATGCGCGGTGCCAAGGGCGTTATCGTTTCGATCACCGGCGGCGAAGACATGCGCTTGATGGAAGTCGACGAAGCTGCCAGCCACATTAAGGAGCTCGTTGATCCTGATGCCAACATCATTTGGGGTTCAGCCTTTAACAATAGCCTCGACGGCAAAATTCGCGTTTCGGTTGTGGCAACAGGCATAGAGGCCGACGCCTCTGCGATGCCTGAGCCTGCCCGTGTGTTCGCCTTTCCAACGACACGCGCTGCTGAAAAACCCGCCGCAGCTGTTGCACCTCTGGTTGTCGAAGCTCAGCCGGAGCCAATCGCCGCAGTCGAACCAGCGCCCGTCGCGTTGTCACAGCCTGAGCCTGAAGCTTTCCCGGTTGAGCAGCCTGCGGTTGCCGCACCAGCCTTTGGTTTTTCCGCTCCGCTCGAAGCGCCTGAGCCGGTAGCAGAAGACGTCGCTGCTGAGGACGATGACTTGGTGCTCGAAGCACAAGAAGAAATCGTTGAGGCCCCTGAAGCGGTGCTTGAACTCGAAACAGCGACCCTTGCGGCTGAGCCGGTAGAGGTTGCGGAGACAGCAACACCGACCACCGAAAGCGAAGGCGAAGGGCGTCGCCGCTGGCTCGTGAGTGAAACCGCAGAACCAGAGGTGCCCGCGCCGCGTATCGCCCAAGCAGGGGGAACCCTATTTGAGCGGATGTCGAACATCGCGCGAGGCGCTGCCAAGGCAGGGCAAGAAGCGAGTGCCGATCCGCTTGATATTCCGCGCTTCCTCAATCGGCAGAACAACCAATAATCTGCGATCAGCCCGTTAGACTGGTTTGCCGCACTTTGTCTGTGAAGCAAACCGGTCTGGCGGGCCTCATTTGATGCAGTGGTTGCAATTTATGTCTTGGCGCGCGAAGAGGCCGGACTCATGAAATCGAAAAACTCTTCGCGTCGCGTCTCGCTTTTATTGGTCGCTGCGGCTCTGGTCGCCTTGGTGCCTGTGCCCGTTTCTGCGCAGACCCCGTTTCCGGCTGCATCTCCAATTCAGCAACCGCTCCCAAATCCCAATGATCCGGCGGCCATGCTGTCGAGCAATTTGAAGATATTGGCGCAAAATCCCTACGATGTTGATGCGTTGCTCAATGCGGGTCTGGGTGCGCTCGCGGTTGGCGATGCAAATGCAGCGATTGGGTTTCTGGCTCGTGCTGAAGAGCTTTCGCCGCGCAATGGACGGATCAAAGCGGCTCTCGGTTCAGCACTCACGATGGTCGAACGCCCGATTGAAGCGCAGCGCTATTTCGCTGAAGCGCTGGCGCTGGGCGTGGCCGAGGGCCAAATTGCAAAGGATCGCGGTCTCGCGTGGGATTTGCAGGGAGATCCCCGGCGCGCGCAACGCGATTATGCCGCGGCATTACGCTACCGGCCCGATGATGAAATCACACGGCGCTATGCGTTGTCGCTCGGGATAAGCGGAGACAAGGATGCAGCGCTTAAGATGCTCGATCCTCTGATTAAGCGCGGCGATCAGGCGGCTTGGCGCGACCGCGCATTCATTTATGCCATGAACGGCGATATGACCGAAGCGGGCCGCATCGTAAGAGCCGTCAGCGCCCCTTCGCTCGTGCCAGCGCTCACCGGATTTCTCGCCCGACTGCCGAGCTTGAATGCCAGTCAGCGCGCCCATGCTGTCAATTTCGGAACCATGCCGTCTATTGGTCCCCAAGTGGCAATGGCAGACCCGAGCGCCGGGTTTCGATCAGTCGGAACGGGCGTCAATACCGGGCTCGTGACGCCTGCGAGTGTTGATAGCCGGGCTCAGGCAAATCCTCAAAGGATCGCCGCCGACGAATCCCCTCGCGAGCGTAAGAAACGTGAAAAGCGGGAAAAAGAACTCGAACGCATTGCTGCCAAATCACGCAAAGAGCAGCCCGTAGTGAGCGTTGCGCCACCGCGAACACCCTCTAGCGTGGCCGTCGCGCAGCCCAAACCGTCGGTATCGGATCCGGCTCTTCCTCCCAAAATGGCTGCCACAGTGCCGCCAGCTCAGCCTGCTTTACAGCCGAAGCCTCTCGTCCAGCCAGTAGAGCCAAGTGTTTCGGATCCGCGCGTCGGACGCAAAATTGCGGAAGTAGACGATGCCCGTATGCCACCAATCGTGCGAGAGGCCGTACGTCCTGCGCTCACAAGTCCCGCAGCGCCGCCAAAGGTCGTGGTCATTGAGGGGGCAAACAGCCTCCCGGCTCCGACCGGCGCATCGCCCAGCTTGCCGCAGCCAAGTGTCCCCGCGCCGAGTGTCCCTGCGCCAAGTCTGTCCGCTCCGCAATCAAAACCAATCGTGACGGACCCTAGTGGTGTACCGCCGGTTGTGCCCCCACTTTTGCCGCCGACGCAGTCGATTACGGTACCACCAGATTTTTCGTTGGCTGGCGCAACAAAGCAGCCATCAACCGACGGCCGCGCGATCGAACCTGTCGCCGCAATTCCGGTGGCCCAACCAAAGGCTGCGATTGCGGTGCCTAAGGTCTCCCCATCGGACCCGACACCCGCTCCGGTCGCCACGCAATCGCCAAACGTCACAGTGCCGACCACAGTGCCGACCACGGTGTCGACAGCCGCCCCCGTTATCACAGCCGCGCAACCATTGCCTGTGCCTGTTCAAACGCCGGCGCCGGTGAGTGCAGTAGTGCTTGTGACACCCGACGCAATTTCTGTGCCTTCAGCCGCGCCCAGTTCTGCCACGCCGTCTGCCGAGCAGCAGGGTTTGGGCTCGATTATCAGTGGGCTTGAAGTAGAGCCCGAGTCCGAAGCGGGCGCCCTGCCGAGCGACGCGGAATTTCGGGCGCGCCAGATCGCTGCAAAGCGCAAGGAAGCCCAAGAAGCGAAAGTCAAGGCCGACGCCAAAGCCAAGGCTGATGCCGATGCTGCGGATAAAGTTGAAGCGGCCGAAAAAAAGAAGGCCGAGCTTGACGAGCAGAAGAAGAAAAAGGCTGCTGACGACGCCGAAGCCAAGCGCAATCCGCCGCGCATCTGGGTCCAGATTGCAACCGGATCAAATAGGTCTGGCCTGCCA
The DNA here is from genome assembly GCA_041179365.1 of Pseudomonadota bacterium. Lineage (GTDB taxonomy): Bacteria > Pseudomonadota > Alphaproteobacteria > Sphingomonadales > Sphingomonadaceae > Aquisediminimonas. The sequence continues at coordinate 1,562 of JBEGTP010000090.1, read as the reverse complement.
ATCACATGGCGCAAGCTCAAGTCAGGCGCACCAAAAGCGCTCGAGGGTCAATCTGCATGGTTCGCGCCTTTTAGGGCAACCAACCGGCTCGTTATCGGGCCGTTCAAATCCTCGGGAGAGGCGCGTGCGATGGTCAACCGTCTCGCCAAGGAAGAGATCACCGCAACAACCTGGACAAGCGACCCGGGAGAGGACGTAACCAAGCTTGGCGGTCGATGATGGCGCGCGCCCGCTTTGCCTGTAACCCAGAGACCAGCCTAGGCCGACAGTATCGTGAACGCGATGGGAGTACGCGCGGGCCGCGTACGGCCTTTCAGCGTGACCGGGATAGAATTATTCATTCAATTGCCTTCCGCCGCTTGCGCCAGAAGACGCAGGTGTTTGTCGCGCCTGACGGGGATCATTTCCGTGTTCGCCTGACCCATAGCCTTGAAGTCGCTCAGATCGGGCGGACGATTGCGCGCGCTCTCGGGCTCGACGAAGATCTAACCGAAGCGCTTTGCCTCGCCCATGATATTGGTCATCCGCCCTTCGGCCATGCCGGAGAAGACGGATTAAAGACGGCCCTTCAAGAGGCAGGCGGCTTCGATCATAATGGGCATAGTTTGCGCATCTTGACGCATCTGGAATGCCCTTATCCGCTATGGCCTGGGCTTAATCTGACATGGGAAATGCTCGAAGGCCTAGCAAAGCATAATGGCCCTTGCCCGTCGCCAGGCTGGGCTATGGCGCAGGCCAATGCGGCGTATGATTTGCAACTCAACTCTTGGCCCTCGCTTGAAGCCCAGGTTGCCGCGATTGCCGATGATATCGCCTATGATAATCACGACATTGATGACGGTCTTCGCGCGGGGTTGCTCGATTTTGACGATCTCTTGAGCCTGCCCTTCGTCCGCGCGGGTTGGGAAGCTGTTTGCCAGCTCTATCCAAATGTTGCGCCAAAGCGCCTGCGCGCAGAGCTCATTCGGCAGCAAATCGGCACGATGGTGAACGATGTGATCGCCGAGACAGGAAGGGCCATCGCTGCATCGGGCGTTTCAACTGTTGATGATGTTCGGGCGCTGGGGCGATCGCTTTGCGGCTTCTCCCCTGAGATGAAGGCGCACGAGGCAACGCTTAAATCCTTTATGTATGACCGCCTTTATCGGCACCCTTCGCAGCTGGAAGTGGCAACGAGTGCACGAAACATAGTCGGCGGGCTGTTTGACATTTACGAAGGCGGCGCGGCGAACATGCCCGATGAATGGATGGAGGCCATGCCCAGTGATACCGTTGATCGCGCGCGCCATATTGGCGATTTTATCGCGGGCATGACAGATCGTTTTGCTATTGATCGATACCGCGAGCACGTTGGCCCGATCATCCTGCCTGACGGATTTTGAGCGCCCGCTTGGGCGGCATCATCAAATGACTTTCCCCTTTTATGATAAGCTGTTAGCCTTATCAAAATAAAAGAATTGGGGTTCGCAATTGAAGGTATTGATCGCGGGAGCGACAGGCCTAGTTGGGCAGTTTGTCCTCACCGGGCTTGAGCGCCGAGTTGATGTTACACGGATTGATTC
>JBEGTP010000089.1:0-5138 GCA_041179365.1 Pseudomonadota bacterium | reverse complement strand
CCCGCGCACCCGTTTCCGGTGTTTGACCGGAAACGTGCGACAGCTTGAAAAGCACGGCAATGGCGGTCCTTCACGGGCCGCCATTTGTCGTTTGCGTTGCCCTGTTCCTGATTGTTACGGTTTTACGGTTATGCAAAGGAAGTCCGAAATGTCGATCACTGCGCTGATGCCCGTCTATCCCCGGTGCGACGTGCGGCCCGTTCGCGGCGAGCATTGTCACCTGATCGGCGAGGACGGTCGGCGATTTCTCGATTTCGCCAGCGGCATTGCCGTCAACATCCTCGGCCATTCGCACGAGGGCCTGATCGACGCGATCCAGCGCCAGGCCGCGACGCTGATGCACGTCTCGAACCTCTATGGCAGCCCGCAAGGCGAAGCCTTTGCGCAGCGCTTGGTTGACACGACATTTGCTGACACCGTCTTCTTCACCAACTCGGGCGCAGAAGCGGTTGAATGCGCGATCAAAACGGCGCGTGCTTATCACCAGTCCGCAGGGTCCGAGCGATTTGAGCTTATCACGTTCAAGAATGCCTTTCACGGGCGCACGATCGCGACCATCTCAGCCTCAAATCAAGAAAAGATGCATAAAGGCTTTGCGCCGATGCTGAACGGTTTCAAATATGTAGACTTTGATGACCTCGAAGGCGCGAGAGCAGCGATTGGGCCAAACACCGCAGGCTTTCTTGTCGAGCCGATTCAAGGCGAAGGTGGCGTGCGCCCCGCATCTCAAGCCTTTATGAGCGGCCTGCGCGCACTTGCCGATGAGCAGGATTTGATGCTTGTTCTCGATGAAGTGCAATGTGGCGTCGCACGCACAGGGGCTCTCTATGCTTATGAGCATTACGGCGTGACCCCCGACATCATGGCTACAGCAAAAGGAATCGGTGGCGGTTTTCCCATGGGGGCCTGCCTCGCAACTGAAAAAGCAGCGCGGGGCATGACCATTGGCAGCCACGGTTCAACCTACGGCGGAAATCCGTTTGCGATGGCGGCCGGACAAGCGGTGTGGGATGTTGTCGCCAATGATGCGTTTCTCGCCAATGTCAGAGAGATGGGCGAGAAACTGCGGGCGGCGCTGGAGCAGTTTATCGGCAATTATCCGGATTTGTTCGTCGGCGTGCGCGGAAAGGGGCTCATGCTCGGCGTCATGATGACGCATGAGACACGCGCTTTCGTCGCCCATCTGCGCGATAACCACGGACTGCTGACGGTCGCTGCTGGCGATAATACCTTTCGTGTCCTCCCACCGCTCACAATTGATGAGAGCCATATCGCTGCGTTTATGGAAAAGCTTTCGGCGGGTGCCTCAGACTATCAACGCGCCGAAGCTGCATGATGCGCCACTTTCTAAACCTCACTGACGCGGGTCCGGACGCTGTTGCTGCGATGATCAACGACGCGCTGGATCGCAAGGCCGCGCGCGCGGGCTGGCCAAAAGGCAAAGCAGATTTTGATGCGCCCCTCGCGGGCCATACACTTGGCATGATCTTTGAAAAAAACTCGACGCGCACCCGTGTTTCGTTTGAAATGGCCATGCAGCAGCTCGGCGGCGCAGCCATCTTTATGGCAGCCGGACAAATGCAACTTGGGCGCGGCGAAACGGTGGCCGATACGGCCCGGGTGCTCTCGCGCTATGTTGACGCGATCATGATCCGCACCGATGACCATGCAAAGATCGAAGACCTCGCCGCAAATGCTTCTATTCCCGTTATCAACGGCCTGACTGACCTCTCACACCCGTGCCAGATTATCGCCGATCTCTTGACCGTTATTGAGCACGGAAAAGCGCTCCCTGGCAGCGAATGGGCGTGGTTTGGCGACGGAAATAATGTTCTGTCGTCCATTATTGAAGCGGCAGGGTTGATGCACTTCAATGTGCGTGTCGCTTGCCCACAAGGCTATGATCCTGATCCGGCCTTTGTTGATGCCGCGCAGGCGCGCGGGTCAAAGATTACGATTACGCGCGACGCCCGAGAAGCGGCGGCTGGTGCCGATGTGGTCGTGACCGACACTTGGGTGTCGATGGGGCAAGAGCATGTTCATAACAAGATGGCAGCGATGGCTCCCTATCAAGTCAATGAAACGATCATGGCGGGGGCAAAGCCTGACGCCGTCTTTCTCCACTGCCTACCCGCGCATCGCGGTGATGAGGCGACGGCGGCAGTGCTCGATGGCCCGCAATCGCTGATCTGGGATGAAGCTGAAAACCGACTCCACGCGCAGAAATCGATTCTGCGGTGGGTTTTTGGCCAGCTTTAGTGGCGACGGCCAAGATGTTTGATCTCGATCAAGCACTGAGCTTTACGATACCGGGTCGGCATGCTCGTGGCCGTATTGTGCGGCTTGGGCCCGTTCTTGATGAGGTCTTAAAGCCGCACAACTATCCGCCGCAAATCGAAACGCTACTGGTTGAGGCGCTCACCCTAACCGCCTTACTTGGCGCGATGCTTAAGGAAGCAGGCGGGCAACTCACCGTTCAAGCTCAAACAGAGCGCGGTATCGTCAGCCTGCTCGTGTGCGATTACCGCGATGGAGAGTTGCGCGGCTATGCCAAATATGACCCTGAGAAACTTGCACTCTATGGCAAAAAGCTGTCGCTCAAAACACTCATGGGCACAGGCTATCTCGCGATAACCTTTGACCAAGCGCTAACCGAAGAACGCTACCAAGGTATCGTCCCGCTTGATGCCGAGAGCCTTGCTGAAGCTGCCGAGCTCTATTTCAGTCAATCTGAACAAATCCCCAGCCTCGTTCGGATTTGCGCCACCCATGAAGTTGGCGTTGGTGCTATTGGTGGCGGCATGCTGATCCAGCATTTGCCCGAGGGTGAAGAAGGCCGTGATCGCATTCACACCCGCCTTGATCATCCCGAATGGGAGCATGTTCGCATTCTCGGTGGAACGATCAAACCCGATGAATTGACAGATCAAGATTTGCCGCTGGAGCGGATCATATGGCGACTCTTCAACGAAGAAAGCGAAATCCGCACAACCGGCCTCGTTCCTCTAAAAAAAGGGTGCCGCTGTGATTTGGACCATATTCGCAGCGTGCTGATGCGCTTTCCAGAGTCGGAACGTGCTGACATGGCGGGTGATGATGGGCTGATCACCGTCGACTGCGCCTTTTGCTCGCGCAATTTCAACGTCACGCTTTAGCACAAAATGACTTAATGTTTACATTTTGTTCGTCAAATCACGGAATTGACGTGGTTTCGCCACAATGTTTTGCTGTAAGGGCCTTGTGATAAAGAGTCGCGAAGCAACAGAGGTAAGTCCAGAAAAGGCATTTCGCTTAGGCTGGCTAGGAGTATCGCGAAGCATGCCGCATTTTGCCGTTTCTTTTTTCCAGCGTCGCTATTGGCTGCTTGGATGTATCGTTGCGGTTGCAAGCCACAGCGCGGCGCAAGCCCCACAAGTTTTAACCGCGCTTCAATCTCTCCAAAGCGGACTGTGGGAGTTTCGTTCGAAAGAAGATCCGAGCGCCAATCGTTCACTGTGCCTTTCAGACCCAAAGGTGATTTTACAATTGCGGCATTTTGGGCAAAACTGCTCGCGATTTGTGATCAAGAATGATCCCCGGCTCACGGTCGTACATTATACATGCGCCTTGGCTGGCCAAGGCCAGACCAGTGTCCGCGTCGAAACACCGCGCCTTGTTCAGTTGGAGTCTCAGGGCGTGGCGGGCCATTCGCCCTTTTCCTTCACAGCAGAGGGGCGTCGCGTCGGGGAGTGCCAAGCGCGTTAGTCATTTGAGCCAGCCCATTTCGTTCACCTAAATTTAAGCTGCCAAGGCCTATCAAGACGAGCGTGTCGCTTTCGTGTGGCACGCTTTTCTCTCCCAAATGGTCTTTTTGACCGCTGGGCCGTCCCTTTCGCGGGGCGGCCCGTTTTTTTTGCCGCTATAAAATGCAGATGTCCCGCCCGATACTTTTTGGCGGCTCAGAGCCGCGTGCCGGAGCTATCCCGCTCAAAAACGCTCTAATCCCTTGAATTTGAAAGCCTCCCCAGATAGCGGAGCCGCTATGGCGCAAATGAAGCAAGCACGGCCTGGCGATGCCGCAATCGTCCTCCTTTCTGGTGGGCTAGACTCGATGGTCACTGCTGGGCTTGCGCGCACGGCGGGTTACCGGATCTTCGCGCTAACGATTGACTATAACCAGCGCCACCGGGTCGAACTGGACGCCGCACGGCGCATCGCCGCGATGCTCGACGTTGAGCGTCACATCATCCTACCGCTCGATCTTTCACAATTTGGGGGCTCCGCGCTCACCGACAGCGCAATTGCAGTGCCCAAAGAGGGCGTACAGCCGGGGGTTCCCGTCACCTATGTCCCCGCGCGGAATACGATCTTTTTGAGCGTTGCGCTCGGCTGGGCTGAGGCCGTGGGTGCGCGGGACTTGGTGATTGGCGTAAATGCGCTCGACTATTCGGGCTATCCTGATTGCCGCCCGGCCTTTGTAAAGGCGTTTGAGGTCATGGCGTTGGCGGCGACCAAGGCGGGTCAGGACGGCGAACCGTTCACTGTCCACGCGCCGCTTATCGAGATGACAAAGGGAGACATTGCTCGCGTCGCTCGTGACCTAGGCCTAGACGCTGGCATGAGCTGGTCCTGCTATGACCCTACGCCTGCTGGAACCCCGTGCGGCGCATGCGATTCCTGCCTCTTGCGGGCAAAAGGATTTGCCGAGGCGGGCTATGCCGATCCCGCGCTGTCATGACCTATAGCGTCAAGGAAATCTTCCTCACGCTGCAAGGAGAAGGCGTGCAAGCCGGCCGCCGATCCGTTTTTTTGCGTTTTTCCGGATGCAATTTATGGTCGGGGCGCGAAGCCGATCGGGCAACCGCCATTTGCCGCTTTTGCGATACCGATTTCGTCGGCACTGACGGCGTTGGCGGTGGAAAATTTTCTTCAGCGCTTGAATTGGCACAAGCTGTCGCCACGTGCTGGGGGGAACAGGCATCGTCGCGCTATGTGGTCATTACCGGCGGCGAGCCCATGTTGCAGCTCGACCAAGCGCTGGTCGCCGCGCTGCACGCGCTCGGATTTGAAATTGGCGTCGAATCAAACGGCACACTCCCCGCAGTCAACGGCATCGACTGGCTGTGTATCAGCCCCAAAGCAGGCAGTGATGTCGTTCA
>JBEGTP010000088.1:0-2954 GCA_041179365.1 Pseudomonadota bacterium | reverse complement strand
ATGTTCGGTTTGCAGGAGACATGAGCCCGGTCAGTGAGCCCAATGCAGAGTGGATGAAGCTTCCGCAGGCGGAGCGCGCGGTTACCTTTCAAGCGCAGTCGCTTTGGCGGCGGGCAGCCATTGTTTTTGCTGGGCCTGCCACCAATTTTCTTTTTGCCATCATTGTGCTGGCCGGATTCGCGGCTGCATACGGCCAAAGCGTAACACCGACCAAGATTGATGTCGTCGTACCGGGGTCTCCAGCGGCGAAGGCCGGGCTCATACAGGGCGATCGGATACTCTCGATCAATGGGCGGAGGGTCGATACATTTAACGACGTGACAGCGATTGTTCAGGACCGACCAAACGCCGCCCTGAGTGTCGAATATCAACGCGGAACGCATATCTTGCGCGTGACGGTTCTTAGCGGCGAGCATCTTGAGCGAGACCGCTTTGGCAATGAATATCGCTTAGGCCGGATTGGTGTTGGTGTTAACAGCGTCAAGCAGGTGCCAGTGGGGCTCTTTGAAGCCCCGATTGTCGCGACCAAACAAACGCTTTCAATTGTGGATCGGATGATCGGCGGCATCGTGCAGATCGTTACGGGGCGCCGCCCAGTGACAGAGTTGGGCGGCCCCCTTAAGATCGCCCAAATTTCGGGTCAGGTCGCGACAATGGGCTGGCAGAGCTTTGTTCAGTTCCTCGCGCTTATTTCCATTAACTTGGGGTTCATCAACTTGTTGCCAGTTCCCATGCTTGATGGAGGGCATCTTGCCTTCTATGGCCTTGAGGCCATTCGGCGTAAGCCAGCAAGCGCGCGCCTAATGGAGATCGCGTTCCAATCCGGGATGCTTTTGGTTTTGGGGTTGATGGCTTTCGTGACGGTGAATGACCTCACGACGTTGGGTGTCTGGAGCCGGTTGACCAGCCTTTTTGGCTGATTTTTTTGATGCAAAAGCAGGATTTGAGTGTGAAAGTGATGATGGTACAAAGATCCGGCAAGTTGGCCGTTGCCGCACTATTGGCGAGCGCTTCTCTATTGACGCTGATTTCGCCAGCGTTGGCGCAGACCGCTACCGCACCGGCGGCATCGGGGCCTTCGGATCAGACGGGCGTTGTCCGCACAATCGCCGTCACAGGTTCGCAACGGATTGAGCCGGATACGGTGCGATCCTACATCAAACTGCGTGCGGGCAAGGCTTATTCCAACGAATTGATCGATGACGCGATCCGCGATCTTCTTGAAACAGAACTTTTTGCCGATGTCCAAATCCGCGATGACGGCGCTGGAAATCTCACGATCGAAGTGCGCGAAAACCCTGTCATCAACCGCATCATTCTTGAAGGGAATAAGCGGATCAAGGATGAGAAAATTCGGCCCGAAATTAAGCTAGGGCCGCGCCAAATTTTCACGCGCTCTAAGGCAAGAGCCGACGTTTCCCGCATTATTGAGCTTTATCGCCGACAAGGCCGCTTTGCAGCCAATGTCGAGCCCAAGATGGTGATGCTTGATCAGAACCGCGTCGATATTGTTTTTGAAATTAGCGAGGGACCCAAGTCAAAGGTTCGCCAAATCAACATTATTGGCAACGAAAAATTCTCTGACGGCAAAGTCCGCGGTGAGATGGCGACAAAGCAATCGCGACCTTGGAATTTTCTCAACTCGCGCGATAGCTATGATCCGGATCGCCTTGCTTATGATCAAGCCAAAATGCGGCAGTTTTATCTGACGCAGGGTTACGCAGATTTTCGCGTGGTTTCGGCCGTCGCTGAACTGACGCCGGACAAAAAAGATTTCATCATCACCTATGTGGTGGAAGAGGGGGAGCGTTACAAATTTGGTGACGTTACGGTTGATAGCGAGCTGCGCGATTTTAAACCGAATGCAAACTTGATTCCGACCAAGAAAGGCGATTGGTATAACGCCAAGCTTGTCGAAGATACGACGGAGCGTCTCCAGGAGTCGGCGGGCCTGTTTGGCTATGCCTTTGCTGAGGTCAATCCTGACTTTGAACGGGATAAAGACAAGCTGACCATGACGATCAAATATAAGATCGCTGATGCCCCGCGCGTCTATGTCGAGCAGATCAACATTAACGGCAACACCCATACACAAGACAAAGTGGTCCGTCGTGAATTCCGGTTGGCGGAAGGCGATGCGTTTAACAGTTTTTCGGTCCGGCGCTCATCAGACCGGATCCAAAGCCTTGGCTATTTTCAAGAGAAGCTAGAGATTGAGCAAAAGCAAGGCAGCGCGCCAGACCGGATAATTCTAGAAGCAAATGTGGAAGAAAAATCAACCGGCGAACTTTCATTGTCGGCAGGGTTTTCCTCGCTTGAACGCTTCATTTTGAGTTTTTCAATTCAGGAACGTAATTTTCGCGGCAAGGGCCAAATTCTTCGGGCTAGCGTCAATTATTCGAGCTATTCCAAATCAATCGATATCGGATTTACCGAACCCTATTTCCTCGACAAGAACATCGCCATTGGTGGCGACATCTATCGCCATGACAGCAGCTCGTTCAACTATGGTCTCAACAATACGCGGAACACAACTTACAAACAGATCACGACCGGCGGTCAAATTCGCGTCGGGATTCCGATCACAGAATTTTGGCGTTTCCAAGGCCGCTACGGTTTAAATTTTGAGCGCGTCAGCCTTGATAGAACCCTCTATTATTTTAACAATCAGTGTGATGTCCTCATCGCTGGGCGCTATTTGTGTGACGCGATAGGCAAGCGGACAACGTCTACGCTGGGCTACACATTATTTTACGATAACCGGAATAATAGTTTCCGTCCGACAGCGGGCCACAGCTTTGCGCTAAGCCAAGATTTCGCTGGTTTGGGTGGCGACGCCAAATATGTAAAAACCAATGTTGAAGCGAATAAATATTGGAAGGTTATGGGCGGCTTCATCCTCTCAGTGAGCGCTGAGGGCGGCTATGTTCATCCCTTTGGAAAGGCTGTCACAG
>JBEGTP010000087.1:0-4087 GCA_041179365.1 Pseudomonadota bacterium | reverse complement strand
GCCGCCAGTTGCCGGATAATTGTCAAGATGGATCGCATTTGGCAATTGCCCGTATTTTGCAGGTGGCAATGCCGCCCAGCTATTCATCCGCTCAGTGGTGACCTGACTGATCGACCAAATGGCATCGCACTGCCCAGCGAGAAATTTTGACCACGGCTTGGGCTGAGTCCAGACGTCGATACCGTAGACCATCAGCACCAAAGGAGCGCGCCATTTTAAGTTCAGCGAAGCTGCGAGCGGCATCTGGTTGATATGGCCAACGACAATCAGATCGAAGGCATGGCGGAGTTCGGCCAAGCTTGCCCCGACAAAGCTGATTTTGCCGCGCGCTGCCTTTGCATTATGCCTTACCTTTGGCGGTAGATCTTCAACAGGCCGCTGGATAAGTTGCGGCAATAGCACGATTTCGCGAACCGAATCCATGGCAGCAAGCGCTTCAACGATATCGCGATTATAGAGGCCGATGCCTCCGTTGACGCCGTAAGCACCAGAACTAAGAACCAAGACCCGCATCGCAAAAACTACTTTTTGCAGACAACATAATGCGACATCGCGAGAGGCGGGATGCGACCAACCGTCGAAAACTGCATTTTGGTGCATCCTGCGTCGTTCAGCAGGCGTGCCAAGGTCTTGCGCGAAAAGAATTTGATATGGCCGCCATCCGTCGTCGACGTGAAATGCGCGTCGAAATGATTGGTCAGTGCCAATGCCAAGTTTTTCCAATAGCCGTGAAACGGCGTTGTCAAAATACCAATGCCGCCGGGCTCAATCAGATCAAGAAAGGTCCGCGCAAAATGATTGACATAGTAGCAATGCTCAATGACCTCGAATGACATGACCACTGGAAATTGGCCAAACCGCGCCGCCAAATCCTCATAGGCCGACCCCGCTTCGAAACGACATTGTGGGGCCCTCTTACGAGCGAAGGCAAGGCCATCCTCCGAAGGTTCAACCCCGGTCACATCCCAGCCATGGCGCGAAAGCATTTCGGCGGTAATACCGTTGCCCGATCCAAGGTCGAAAATTCGCTTTGGTACCGTGTCGGAAAGAGCGCCCAGTGTTTTAAGCAAGGGGTTCCACAAAACATCATAGCTTTTAGGGTCCCCCTCTCCCGTCCATTGAAAGCTTGTTTCTGCAATGCCGTCAGTCATCGTCTCGCTCCCCCGTCGCTGATCACAAAGCTTGCCGCCAGATGAAGTGATTGCCCAACACCAACACATCCATCTGGGTCCGCAGGAAACAGGCCAGCGCTTCTTCAGGGCGGCAGACCACGGGCTCATTTTCATTGAACGATGTATTGAGCACCATCGGCACGCCCGTTCGCTCGCGGAAGGCCTCGATCAATTGCCAGTAACGCTGGTTGGTCTCGCGGTAGACCGATTGCAACCGGCCCGACCCATCGACATGGGTGACGGCGGGGATGCTGGCGCGGCGATCTTCCTGAATTTGATAGACGCTCATCATGAAAGGCACATCGCCTTCCTCTTCAAACCAGTCGCCGACATGTTCCTGTTGTACTGACGGCGCGAAGGGCCGGAAGCTTTCGCGACGTTTGATCTTGGAATTGAGAATGTCTTTCATATCGGCGCGGCGCGGATCGCACACGATCGAGCGGTTGCCAAGCGCGCGCGGCCCCCATTCGAGGCCGCCTTGAAACCAACCGATCACCTTGCCCTCTGCGACCTTTTCAGCGGTGCGATCACACAGCGCCTTTTCATCGGCGATAATTTCAACGTGGCACCCCGCGGCTTTGAGATCGTCTGCGCGCGCGGTGAGCAAGGCCGAAATTTCGTCTTCGCTCGCGTGCGGGCCGCAATAGGCATGTTCCATGATGTAAGGGCGCGATACGGTTTCTCCGTCGAGCGCCACCGGGGAGGCGGAAGTGACATGCCCCTTATTCGCGTTAAACCAAGCCACGGCGGCGGCCCCAATGGCCCCGCCCGCATCGCCTGCCGCAGACTGAACGTACATCCGCTTATACGGGGTCTGGCGGAACACCTTGCCATTAGCGACGCTGTTCATCGCGCAGCCGCCAGCCAAGGTCAGCGTGTCACAGCGATAGTGACTATGCAGCGTGTTGAGGAGGTGGAAATAGGCTTCCTCAAACATCGCCTGGATCGATCGCGCCATATCGCGGTGATACTGCTCAAGCGGCTCATCCTTCTGGCGGGCCGGGCCGAGAAGGGCTTCGAGCCCTTCATTAAAGAGCGTGCCGACATGCGGGCTGCCGCCGTTCCATTCATAGTCAATCTTTTCGCGGTGGTGACGAAACAGCGATAAGTCGATCCGGTAAGTCCCGTCATTTTGCAACAAAACGATCTTGCGCATCTTGTCGAGATATTTGGGTTCGCCGTAGGGCGCGAGCCCCATCACCTTATACTCGTCACCGTAATGCGGGAAACCGAGATATTGGGTCAGGCCCTGATAGAAAACACCCAGTGAATGCGGGAACCAGACATGACCATCGACGGTCAGTGCGCTGCCCTTGCCCATGCCCCAACCGGCACTGGCAAAGTCGCCAAAACCATCAACAGAAACCGCGAGCGCTTCTTCAAAGGGCGAAACCAGAAACGCCGAGGCCATATGAGACAGGTGATGGCCGACCCGTTCGACCGTACCTTTGAATTTTTGCCCCGGAAAGCTTCTTTCGAGTTCCTCTTCAACCGACTGGCGCTTTTTGCGATTGGCCAAGCGATCGAGGATCAGGCTTGGGCTTGGTCGTTTGAGTGCAACATAGGCGAGGCGCTTTGCAAAACTTGTCTTCGGATCTGAGTTGATCGCAATGCAATCAACATCGCCCAGAGTGATGCCCGCCTCTTTCAGGCACCAAGCAATCGATTCGGACGGAAACCCTGCCCAATGTTTGACCCGGCGGAACCGCTCCTCTTCGCACGCGCCGATCAGGACGCCATCGCGCAAAATGCAAGCGGAAGCATCGCCGTGATAGGCATTCAATCCAATCACATATTTCACTTTGCTATGCCCCCATCTAGGAATGTCTGGTAAGTCGTTGCAATGCCACTCGGCAGGTCCGTCGACGCGCTCCAGCCCAGTGATTTCAGCTTTTCGACACTCATAAGCTTTCTAGGTGTCCCATCCGGTTTAGACGTGTCGGTGACAATTTGGCCGCTGAAACCGACGATCTGGCAGACCATTTCAGCGAGCGCCAAAATCGTAATTTCCGCGCCAGACCCCACATTAACATGCTGATCACCCGAATAATTCTGCATCAAATAGACGCAAGCGTCAGCGCAATCATCAACATGGAGGAACTCCCTCAAGGGCCGTCCAGAACCCCAGATAACGAGCTCGTTTGCGTTTGCGCGCTTAGCCTCATGCGCTTTGCGGATCAAAGCTGGTAAAACATGACTGGATTGCAGGTCAAAATTGTCATTGGGGCCATAAAGATTGGTCGGCATGGCGGAAATGAAATCGCGGCCATGTTGTTTACGGTAAGCCTGCGCCAGCTTGATCCCCGCAATTTTGGCAATCGCGTACCATTCGTTGGTTGGCTCCAATGATCCTGTTAGCAGGGCATCTTCCGTGATTGGCTGGGCCGCGTGCTTGGGGTAAATGCATGACGAGCCAAGGAACAGGAGTTTGCCAACATTCGCCTGATGCGCCGCTTCGATAACATTGGCTTCAATCATAAGGTTTTGATAAATAAAATCAGCGGGATAGCTATCATTTGCCAAAATGCCCCCGACTCGCGCCGCCGCCAAAAAGACCGCATCTGGCCGGTTTGCATTCACCCATGCTTGCACCGCCTTTGCGTCGGTCAGATCAAGCGTCGCCCGATCCGCGGTCAACAGATCGCACTGTTCGCTGGCTAACCGGCGCACCAGTGCCGATCCAACCATGCCGCGATGCCCAGCAACCCAAACGCGCTTGTTGGCCAGTGAGTAGGATTGACCAACCAAGGTCAGCGCGCCCCGCCAGTTTTGGAAATCTCGTCTGAAATACTCCGGTGGCGGGCTTCTTCGGCGACAATGCGCAGATCAGCCTCAACCATTTCTGTCACGAGTCCGGTCAAATCGACCGTTGCCGTCCACCCGAGTTTTTCCTTCGCCTTGGTAGGGTCGCCGAT
>JBEGTP010000086.1:0-4614 GCA_041179365.1 Pseudomonadota bacterium | reverse complement strand
GCAGTCTTATCGCCCTCTAAAGCGGCTTTTCGTAAACGCGGTAGACTTTGTTGACCTTCCCGCCGACGGCTTCACCCACTGAGCGCATCGGGCCATTTGAGGCGAGTACCCAGCCAAAATCCCCACGCGTAGCGCCGTAAACAGGAACCGCTTCGCGGCGGATAAACTCGATAAGCATGAAGGCAAGCTGGCTGGCCATCCGCGTTGAATGCAGCTTCTTGAGGACGCCCATCAGCGGTACGCGCATTGTCCGGGCCTTAGGAGCCCGTAGCCACCAGAGCAGCTTTGCCCAATTGAAAGGCAAGAGATTGCCGCCAAAGTCTTTGATTTTCTCGTTCATGTCAGGAAGCGTCATCATGAAGGCGACGGGTTCACCGTCCACCTCGGCGATCCGAACAAGGTCTTCAAAAACCAGCGGCTTCAGCTTTTTTCCAGCGTAAGCAATTTCAGCGGGGGTGAAGGGTACGAACCCCCAATTGTCGCTCCACGCATCATTAAGGATGCCGATGATGATCGCAGCCTCTTCGCCAAAGCGCCGCTTGTTGACGCGGCGAATTTTGATCCGGCTATTGCGCTCGCCCGAGGCGACAATGCGATTTGTGAGCTCAGGAAATCCGTTTGCGATGTCGAGCGCATAGGTGAACAGATCTTCAGCGCGCTCATAGCCACGACCTTCGATCCAGCCCTGATAGCTGGCGGCATTAAACGCCATCATCACCGTGGGAGGATGGTCAAACCCTTCGATGAGCAAGCCAATTTCATCCCAATAGGAAAAACTAAAGGGCCCCATCGCGCGCTTCATGCCCTTAGCGCGCAGCCAATCCTCAGCGGCTGCGAGAAGGGCCGCCGCCGTTTCGGCATCCTCGGCTTCGAAAAAACCCCAAAAGCCGGTTCCGGGCCCCATGCCCTGCTCGACCGGCTGTGTGAGCGCCAGATGATCGATGTGCGCTGAGATGCGTCCTGTCGTGCGGCCATCCTTTTGGGCCAGAAACAGCTGCGCTTCGCCGTGTTCGAACCACGGGTTCTTGCCGGGCGTCAAGAGGCTGTAAACCTCTGATTTGAGTGGCGGCACCCAATTGGGATCCTGCGCGTAGAGTCTATACGGCAGCTCAACAAAAGCCTTTCGAGCGGTGTTGGTTGTAACGGGGTGTATTGTTAGCGAAGTCGATGGCACAAAAAGCTCCCTTGGTCCGGCTCCTGCTCTTTGCCCTTAATCACCTGCCTGTTGCAACAGACGAAGTGCCATGTTCCCGCCACGAAGATTTGGTGTATAGAAGGGTGATGAGCGCTTCCATAGCATCTCCTGCGGCGCGCACCGCGCAAGGGCAACCGAATGCTGACGCCGTGACCGGCGGCGCGCGGGTTTCGATCATGGATGATATGGCGATGATCCGTGCGGCCTCTGAATTGACGCGGGATTTGGTTGCGCCAAGGCCAGCTGTCTATTGGGCCGATTTTCTTGGTTCTGCTTTTGTCGGCTATGCGGCGCTTTACGGCGCGATTGCGATTGGAACCATCTGGCTGGCATTGGGCGCGGCCTTGGTGTCGATCCTCGCGCTTTACCGCGCAGGAAGCTTCATTCACGAAGTGACACACATCAAGCACAGTGCAGTGCCTGGCTTCCGCTTGGGGTTTAACGTCGTGGTCGGCATACCGCTCTTGGTGCCATCGTTTATGTATGAAGGCGTGCACAGCCTTCACCATGCGCGCATGCGCTACGGCACGGTTGATGATCCTGAATATCTGCCACTTGCTCTGATGAAGCCTTGGACCGTGCCGCTTTTTGTTGCGGTTTCGTCGCTCGCGCCGATTGCGCTTTTGTTTCGCTACGGTGTTTTGACGCCGCTCTCGCTCCTCATTCCGCCCCTTAGGACGGTGGTGGTTGAGCGCTACTCCGGGCTTGTTATCAATCCGCAGTTTCGGCGTCGACCAGCGGAAGGTGCCTTGCGGCGCATCTGGAAGGTGCAGGAGGCTGCGGCCTGCCTTTGGGCGCTCGCGCTGGTGACCATGGTGGCAACAGGTGTGTTCCCGATCCGCGCGTTTTTGATCGCACTCGGCATCACGTCTGGCACGCTGGTTCTCAACCAAGTCCGCACGCTCGTTGCGCATTTATGGGAAAATGATGGCGGCGTGATTACAACCACGGCGCAATTCCTTGATAGCGTCAACGTGCCGCCGCCCAATCGTCTGTCGGGGCTCTGGGCACCCGTTGGATTGCGTTACCATGCAACCCACCATTTGCTGCCTGGCTTGCCGTATCACGCTTTGGGAGAAGCACATCGGCGGCTTCGGGAGGCCTTGCCGCAAGACTCGCAGTATCACGGCGCAAGTTATACTGGCCTGCCAGTTCTCGTGACGCGGCTGGTGAGCGGAGCGGCAAAGGCTTAGAGGCTCATTGCCGCGCTAGGCGCGATTTAAGCGCCGTTACAGTGCCAAATAGGATATTTAGCTACCCCGGTAGCCACGGAGGGTGTAGGACGCTCCAGCGCCCTCTCAGCCGCCCTTAGAGCGATTTGGACTTTTTGTGGTTTTTGCTGCCCAAATGCGGGGGTGGGCGCGCACATCGCCGTTGCGTGAACAAGCAGCGCTTGCCCCTCTGCGCCGAACTGTGTCGGCGAGCAGAGGGGCAAGCGTGCGGCTAGTTCTTTGCCTTATCGACCAGCTGGTTCTTGGCGATCCACGGCATCATGGCGCGCAGTTCAGCGCCCACCGTTTCAATTTGGTGCGCTGCTGCGGCCTTGCGACTGGCTTTGAGCTCGGGCTGTCCGGCCCGGTTATCGAGCACGAAGTCCTTCACGAAACGTCCCGACTGGATGTCAGCGAGAACACGTTTCATTTCGGCCT
Organism: Pseudomonadota bacterium; assembly: GCA_041179365.1. Taxonomy (GTDB): domain Bacteria; phylum Pseudomonadota; class Alphaproteobacteria; order Sphingomonadales; family Sphingomonadaceae; genus Aquisediminimonas. The sequence goes on along the minus strand of JBEGTP010000086.1, from coordinate 1,770 downwards.
TGGTTTCATCGGTGATGATCCGTGGTCCGGTTTTGATGTCGCCATATTCAGCCGTATTACTGATCGAGTAACGCATGTTGGCGATGCCGCCTTCATAGAGCAGGTCAACGATCAGCTTGGTTTCATGCAAGCATTCAAAATACGCCATTTCGGGCGCATATCCCGCTTCGACGAGCGTTTCAAATCCAGCTTGAATCAGGTGTGTCACGCCGCCGCAAAGCACGGCCTGTTCGCCAAACAGATCGGTTTCGCATTCTTCCCGGAAGTTCGTTTCGATGATGCCGCTGCGCCCGCCGCCAACGCCGCTTGCGTACGCTAGGCCGATGTCGTGAGCGTTGCCGCTCTTATCTTGATGGATTGCGATCAAGCAGGGAACGCCGCCGCCTTTTTGATATTCGCTGCGCACGGTGTGGCCTGGGCCTTTTGGCGCGATCATGATCACGTCAAGATCAGCGCGCGGCTCGATAAGCCCGAAATGCACGTTGAGGCCGTGGGCGAAGGCGAGCGTTGCGCCTTGCTTCATATTGTCGTGGAGATCTTCGGCATAGATCGCCGCCTGATGCTCATCGGGCGCGAGGACCATGATGATGTCGGCCCACGATGCGGCCTCTTTGTTCGCCATTACCTTGAAGCCGGCCTCTTCAGCCTTTTTCGCAGTCGCTGAGCCTTCGCGCAGTGCAATGGCAACGTCCTTCACGCCGCTATCGCGCAAATTCTGGGCATGGGCATGGCCTTGGCTGCCATAGCCGAGAATGACGATCTTTTTGTTTTCGATCAGCTTGAGATCGGCATCCCGATCATAATAAACGCGCATTATCAGTGCTTTCCTTGTTAAAATCTCGTCATTCTGGCGAAGGCGGAGCCCAGAACCTCAAACAAAAAAGTCATTTGTCAGGTCTGAGTCCTGGCCTTCGCCGGGGTGACGACAGTGTTAAACCGCTTCCTTACCCCGCGCCATGGCGACAACGCCTGTGCGGGCGACCTCGACGAGGCCAATCTCTCCCATCATTTCAACAAACCGGTCAATCTTTGTTGATGATCCGGTGACTTCAAACACGAAACTGCCGATGGTTGTATCGACAACATTCGCGCGGAATACTTCGGCAAGCCGCAACGCCTCAATCCTGTGATCGCTCGTTCCCGCAACTTTGACCAACGCCAGCTCGCGCTCAACATGGTCGCCGATCACGGTCAAATCCGTGACCTTGTGAACCGGCACCATCCGGTCGAGCTGTGCGACAACCTGTTCGATCACCGCAGGCGTCCCGCTCGTCACGATCGTAATCCGGCTGATCGCATCATCATCGCTGATGTCGGCAACCGTCAGGCTTTCGATGTTATAGCCACGCGCGGTAAACATGCCTGCGATCCGGGCGAGAACGCCGGGTTCGTTGGTCACTGTGATCGAGAGGGTGTGCCGTTCACTTGGGCCTTCCGTAATATGCATTACACGAGCGCCTTTGCTTCATCGGACATTTCGCCCGAAACCTTATGGTCAGACAAGATCATCTCAACGTGCGACGCGCCAGAGGGGATCATGGGAAAACAGTTTGAAAGCTTCGCCACGCGGCAGTCGACAATCACAGGTCCGTCATATGCGAGCATCGCATCAATGCCTGCTTCGAGGTCTTGCAACCCTTCGATGCGAAGCCCTTTCCAGCCGTAAGCTTCTGCCAATTTCACAAAATCGGGCAGCGAGTCTGAGTAGCTTTCCGAATAGCGGCTGGCATAGGTCAGTTCCTGCCATTGGCGGACCATGCCCATATATTC
>JBEGTP010000085.1:0-14762 GCA_041179365.1 Pseudomonadota bacterium | reverse complement strand
TCGGTATCGTCAAGCGCGACGCCTTGGGGAATGAGATGCGCAGGCGCATTTGCCGCGAGCCAGGCTTTGGCCTTGGCACGAAAGGCTGCTTCTTGCGCGGTATCGTTGAAATCCATTACGCTGCCTGCCTTAAGGGGTGATGCGCGATCAGCCGGTTGGCCCAATGGTCGCGGTTGCCCAGATGAACCGCCAACATCCGCTCGCGTCGATAGTAGAAATGGCAATTGGCCTCGAACGTGTATCCGATGCCGCCATGCACTTGCAGATTTTCGCGTGCACCCATCTCAAAAGCGGAGATCGCCATCAGCCGCGCAGCGGAGGCGGCAGCGGGCAATTCACCCGGCGCTTCATCGACCGCCCAGCCCGCGTAGAAAGCGCTCGACCGGGCGAGTTCAACTTGCACCGCAAGGTCTGCAAGTTTGTGCTTGATCGCCTGATAGGATGCGAGCGGGCGACCGAACATCATACGCTCCATCGTGTAGGCCTTGCCCATATCGAGGCAGGCTTCCGCCCCACCCACCGCCTCAAACGAGGCCTGCACAGCGGCACGGTCCAGCAGGATTTCTAACATGTCGATCCCCGGCATCTGGTCAGCGACAGCACGATTAAAATCGATCCGGTAATGCGGGCGAAGTTCATCAAAACTTTTGAGTTTGGTGCGGATCACGCCGGGTTGATCAAGTTCGACAATCGCCATCGCGGCGCCGCATTGCACCACGGCAATCGACGCGGTACCAGCGTCCGCCACCGGTGCTTTCGTGCCCCTAATTGTGTCTCCATCGCAACGCACTGTTGCTCCGAAAATCGGCCCCGGACCTTCGGCACTGGCAAAACAACCGACAGTTTTACCGGTTGCAAGCTCAGGGAGCCACCGCGCTTTTTGAGCCTCGCTCCCTGCCAGTTGGATTGCGTCTGCGGCCAAGGCGATCGATGAGAAAAACGGCACACCCGCGTTCGCCCGGCCCAGTTCTTGGCTGATCATGCCGAGATCAACCGCGCTCAACCCAAGCCCGCCATAGGCCTCGGGAATGTTCGCACCAAGAAACCCCATCGCGCCCAATTCCCGCCATAGGACTTCATCCCAAAGTGCACCGTCGTCAATCAGGTTCCGAAGGTGATCGAAAGGCGTTCTCTCTGCCAAAAGCGCCTTTGCTTGCTCGGCGAGCATTTTCTGTTCATCGGAAAGATCAAAATTCATAGCATGGCTTGTCCCGAGCAGTGTTTCGGTGCCATAGCGACTTGTATAACTAGGTCAACCAATCGGAAGCGCGCACCAATGTCTGATAGCTACCTCACACCTGAAATCATGGCCATGGTCGGAGAAAAATCTCTCGGCAGACGGGGGCGGTTCTGCGCCAATGGTATCCAGAAATATGCCGTTGCGATTGACGATCACAACCCACTGTATTTTGACCGGGATGCAGCGAAAGCGGCGGGCTATGCAAACGTTATTGGCCCTCCGCTCTATGCAGCATCCGCCACGCGCCCGGTGCCTTTTCGCAACGGGCTATTGGCAGATGGCCAGTATGAGACGGCGGCTCCGCCAGGCCTCACCCATTTGCAAACAATGCTTGGGGGGCAAAATTGGGAATTGATCCGCCCTGCCGTCGCGGGCGAGGAAATAATCGAGACCTTCACAACCCGTTCGATCACCGAGCGCAAGGGCGGCACCGGAAATATTGTGTTCGTTGACAAGGAAGCGACAATCACAACCTTGCAGGGAGAGCTGATCCAGCGATATAGCAATGTCCTAATCCTCCGCGCACCGCCACCTGCGATGGACGCCTTTTCCGGGCCAGAACCTTTTGCCCCTACCGAAAGTCGTCCCGCGACGATTTTCGACGGCGAGACGATGATCAAGAACCCCGACAAGATCAGCCTTTTCATGTACTGCGCTGCAATCTGGGCCGTCCACCGCATTCACTGGGATACGCCCTACGCCCGCTCTGAAGGTCTGGCAGATGCCATCCTCCCCGGCTGGATGGTATCGAGCTATCTCGCCCAGCTTGCAGAGATTCGAGCACCTCAGGGAATGCGTCTCGCCAAGATTAATGTGCGTTACAAAGGCATGGCCTTCCCCGGCGACACGCTGACCTGCCACGCCGCGCCGATCAATGGAGAGACGAGCGTGAGCTTGTCGGTGATCAACCAATTAGGCGTGGAAATATCGACGGGGGATGCGGCTTATATTGCCATCTGATCAGTTGCGCATCACCCAGCCGCCATCAACGTTAATGACCTGTCCTGTCATCCAACGCCCCGCGCCTGAGACGAGGAGGAGAAGCGCCCCAACCAAAGCGTCAGGCGTGTCGCGGCCTTGTATCGGGGTCTTAGCTTCAACATATTGGACAAGCGGACTGTCGTCTGGGGTAAGCGCCAATCCAGCATCAGATTTAGTCATCCCCGGTGCCAAAGCGTTCACTCGAATACCCTGTGGCCCGAGTTCGGTCGCGAGCGCCGTAGTGACGCCTAACAACGCGATCTTGGTCACGCCGTAGAACGACTGCGCGGGGAAAGCTCCGGCAGACAACTGGTTCACGATGGCTCCACCGCCGCGCTGAGCCATTTCAGGCGCGATCGCCTGCGCACAGTTGATTGCGCCCCAAACGTTTACGGCAATGCCCTTTTCAAAGCGCTCTCTGTCGGTCTGAATGAGCGGCTTGTCGATAATTTCGACCATCAAGGCTGCATTATTAACGAGGATGTCAATGCCGCCAAAGGTGGCTTTTGCGATCACGATCATCGCATCGACTGACGCGCGCTCCGTGATGTCAACCTGCACAGATACCGCCCTCCCGCCGACGGCTGTGATCTCATCGGCGACTGATTTTGCGCCGTCACCATTAAGGTCAGCGACGACGACCGATGCGCCTGCATTGGCCAGGCCGATGGCATAAGCGCGGCCGATACTATTGCCGCGTCCTCCAGCGCCCGTGACAATTGCGACCTTGCCATCCAGCCGAAATTGATCCATTTCAAAGCTCATTCTTCTAGCCCTTTTTATGCAATCGTCACAGTTTTGTAGCGCAAAAATGCATCGATGCCTGCCCTACCGCCTTCTTTTCCAAATCCGGATATGCCAATCCCACCAAAGGGCGTTTGCGGCATAATCTGGGTGCCGCCGTTTATATACACACCACCTGAATAGAGCCGCTCTGATAGGCTGTGTGCACGTTTAAGATCGTTGGTCTGAATATACGCGGCAAGTCCATAGTCGGAATTATTGGCGATTCGTACGGCCTCATCTTCATCTTCGAATTTCATGATGACCAGCGCAGGACCGAAAATCTCTACCTGCGCAATCTCTGCGTTAGGATCCGCATCAATGATGACAGTCGGCGCGATAAAATTGCCGCTTTCGAGGGCACCGCCGCAGCGCTTTCCCCCGAGCAGGAACTTGCCCGAGCCTTCTTTCTCCATCCTTTCAAACATGCCCAGAATCCGCTCCACCGCCGCCGCGTTGATGACTGGGCCAACCGTGACGTCTGGATCAAAAGGATCACCAACTTTGAGCCCTTCAACAATGTCCTTCACCCGCGCGACAAATTTGTCATAAATTTGGGCGTGCACTATTTGGCGTGTCGGCAACGCACAGCCCTGCCCTGCCAGAACGCCAATCGTCCACATAACAGCAACTTGGCAGGCCTTTTCAAAATCGCAATCGGGAAAGACGAGGCTCGCCGATTTTCCGCCCAATTCCATAATACTCGGCTTAATCTGTTCTGCGCAGGCAATGAGAATTTTGCGCGCGGTGATTGGCCCGCCCGTAAAGCTAATCAATTCGACCTTCTTATGCCTTACGAGTGCGTCTCCGGCCTCAGCTGTTCCGGGCATCAGCGAGAAGACACCGTCGGGAAAGCCCGCTTCCTTAACCAGACGCGCAAACAGTTCAGGCGCAAAGGGCGTGATCTCGGCAGGCTTGACGATCACGCAATTTCCCGCTGCCAGTGCTGGCCCTACCTTCATTCCCAGCGAGATAAGCGGCCCATTCCAAGTGATGATGATGCCCACAATGCCAATCGGTTCCGGCGAGGTGTAGGCCATTTCGCCGCGCGTATCGAAGGTGCTGATCATTTCTCCAGAAAGCTTGTCACACCAACCAGCATAATAGCGCGTCCACATCGCGGCGAGACCCGCCCCCCGCGCGCCCATCATCAGCGGCGTTCCACCGTCAAGCGCAGCTGCCTTGGCGAATTCTTCTGCATTTGCGTCGATCAGATCGGCCAGCGTGTTTAGCATATGCCGCCGTGCTTCAGGTGGAGTCCGCCGCCACATCTCGCGCACAGAATCGGCTTTCGCAACAGCCTCATTGATCTCGACGGTCCCAGCGAGCGGTATGCTTGCCTGCACCTTGCCGGTGACTGGGTTGAGATGCTCATGCACCTCGCCCGAGCCCGTGCTGCGGGCTTCGCCGCCAATGTGGAGCGATACTGTAGGGGGCGTCATATTCACTATCCTCGCAAAATTGGACCAGCATCCAAACCGATTGGCCGATGCAGATACCGGTCGATTTCCCAACCGAGGTTCAATTTGGAAAAGCGGCGCAACGCAGCGACATCATCTGCTGGTACCATAACCATGTTGAGTCGCTGGTCCATATTCACACCTTTCCCAAGCTCAGCTATATCTTCGTATGAATGATTTGATCACCTATTGCACTAGGTCAACTATCTTGGCAACAAGAGAGGGAGGAGCACATTTTGACAGTTCAAAAGTCAGCAAATAGCAACACACTCGTACTTGGCGGCGGCGGGCTAGCGGGTCTTGGATGGTTCGCGGGGCTTTTTTTGGGGATGTCGGAACACGGCGTTGATTTGCGGGACGCGGATCAGATAATTGGCTCGTCGGCTGGGTCGGCAACGGCTGTGCAATTGCGGAGCACGCAGACGCTGGAAAGTCTTTATGCACGTCAAACCGATCCAGAATTAATCAGCGATGAATCCCCACCCAGCTTTGAAGCAATGGCCAAATTGATGGTCGCATTTCCGAAACTTCAGGCGATCACCGATCACACAGACCGTATGCAGGCCATGGGCCAAATGGCGTTAGCCGCCGAGACAGTTGCGCCAGACATTCGCCGCGAAATGATCGTAAATCGCCTCTCAGTGCATGAATGGCCAGTGGCTCCGATCACCATTACGGCGGTCGATATAACCAGCGGAGAACTGGTGGTTTTCAACGCGACATCGGGCGTTTCGCTAGTAGATGCCGTTTGTGCAAGCTGCGCTGTTCCAGGTGTTTGGCCGGTCGTCGAGATAGGCCGCCAACGCTACATGGATGGCGGCGTTTTTTCTGTAGATAATGCGCATCTTGCTGTTGGGGCGCAGCGCGTCATTATTGCCTCTCCGTTTGGTACCGTTTCGCCGTCTTCAGATGGATATACTCTAAACGATGCCGTAGCGTCACTTGAGGCCAGTGGCAGTAAAGTGCTTGTCATTGAGCCCGATTCCGCTTCACGCGCGGCGATGGGTGCCAATCCTCTAGATCCAGCAGTACGTAAACCGTCGGCTGAATCTGGGCTTGCACAAGGCAGAAGTTTGGCAGAGGGCGTTGGTAGATTTTGGAGTGACGCCTTGTGAACTTTGAGCTTGAAGAAGATCACCGTATGCTGCGCGATCTCGTGCAGAAATTTGTTCGGCAGGAATTGATGCCGCTTGAAGCGGCGGTACTTGAGCGTGAAGCGCTTACCGGTGACGGTGACCTTACCGCCGGAGAGCGCAGCGACCTCGACAAGGTTTCCAAGGAGCTCGGGTTGTGGAGTCTAGACGCACCCGTTCAAGATGGCGGGATGGGCATGCCGCATGTTGCCCTTGTTGCAGTCAATGAAGCGCTCGGCAGCACAGTAGCGAAATACTTCCTACCGCCAGACTCCCCTAACCTCCAGATGCTTGCAGCAACGGTAAACCCACAGCAGCGCGAGGCCTATCTCGCTCCTTATGCGCGCGGCGAAACGATCTCGGCGATTGGCATTTCAGAGCCTGGAGCTGGTTCCGATCCCGCCGGCATGAGAACGCGGGCGGTCCGCGACGGAGATGATTGGGTCATCAACGGGCGCAAGATTTGGATTACCCGTGCGCAAGAGGCCGATTTTACAATCCTGATGGCAATCACCGATCCGGAAAAGCGCGCCCGTGGCGGCATGTCTGCCTTCCTGATTGATCGCGACACTCCGGGCTTCAAGGTGATGCGCAAAATCCCGATGGTGGGCGGTGAATTTACCTATGAAGTGGTACTTGAGGATTGCCGGGTGCCGGGCTGGAAATTGCTGGGAACCGAAGGCCAAGGCTTTGGCCCGATGCAAATCCGACTGGGCACGCGGCGAATGGAGATTGCGGCTTGGTGCATCGGAGCCGCTCAGCGTGCAATGGATATTATGTGCGATTACGCCCCTCAGCGGAAGACCTTTGGAGCCAAGCTTTCAGAGCGCCAATCTGTACAATGGTGGGCAGCAGACGGAGCCATGCACATTCATGCTGCGCGGTTAATGGCCTATGATTGCGCTTGGAAGCTCGACCAAGAAATTGACGTCCGCAACGAGATATCGATGCTCAAAATATACGCGACCGAGATGGCGCAAAAGATCATAGATGATGCCATGCAGTGTTTGGGCGGCATGGGAATGACGCGCGAATCGCCGCTGCATCTGTTGGCCGGTCGGGTCCGCACGATGCGCATTTATGACGGGCCGTCGGAGGTGCACCGGATGGTCGTCGCTCGCAATCTGATGGACACAAGACCATGAACGACACCGCAGAAATTAGAGATCTTTACACGCGCTACACCTATAATGGCGATCGCGGGCGGCTTGCTGAACTCGCCGCCTGCTTTGCCGAAGATGGAACACTCGAATTCCCTGGCGGAAAAGGAACTGGGCCGGTGGGCGTCGCTGCCGCTCTGGCAAACACCGAAGCAGATCCGGCGCGGACCTTTACGCGCCACCACGTCACCAACCCGATGATCGACATTTCCGAAGACGGTCAAAATGCAAAAGGCCGCGCCTATTTTTCAGTCTATTGTAACAACGGCGTTGATCACGTTGGGACGTATAATGATATTCTGCGCCTAACGCCCGAAGGCTGGCGCTTCACCTCCCGGCAAGTCCGGGTTGACTGGCAGTCACCGACTTCAATGTCACCGCAAATCGTCACGCGGTGAGCAGAACGACGGATTAAGATCACATACATAGCCACTAAATTGCCTGCGTTTCGCTAAGGGATTGCACGGCGGACCAACATAAGGGTTAATAATGTCATTGCTTTATGATGAGGGCCAATTGGCCATTGCAACCGAATCTCGGCGTGTTCTCGAAGCGCGGATGCGGACCGAGGATTTGCTTCCCCTACTGGAAAAGCAGGGGAGATATCACGAGGTGTATTGGGAAACCGCGAAAGAACAAGGCTGGACGGCGCTTGCTTTACCCGAAGCCTATGGTGGCTTGAACCTGAGCCTGATCGAACTCGGGCTGATTGCGTTTCAGGCCGGACGAAGTATCTCAGGCGCGCCCTTTTTGACGAGCTCTTTCGGTGTCGCGCGGGGGATATTGGACCATGGCTCTGATGCCCTAAAAAATGCGTGGTTATCAAAACTCTCAAGCGGGATCGCTATCGGTGCGATCGCTTTTGCAGAGGCGCAAGAGGCCGTACCGCCTTCCCCTACTCTCTTGTTCAAAGATGGTAAGTTGACCGGATTTAAGTCCGCGGTATCGGGTGGATTGAAAGCCGATATCGCCATTGTTTTGGCATCGGATGGAGAGTCACCCGTGTTGGCTCTCGCCAATCTGGAAAGCGTGACGCGGCAAGGCTTCAACACTTTTGACAATAGTCGGTGTACCGCCAACCTCATTTTTGACGGAACGCCGGGAGATGTTCTGGCCACTGGCCAAAAGGCGTTGGATGCTGCGCTTCATATCCTCGCCCTTCAATCGGTTGTTACCGCGCACGAACAAACGGGCGGAGCGGAGATATTGATGGAACGCGCAAGGGATTATGCAAACACACGCCGCGCTTTTGGCCAAGTTATCGGAAGTTTCCAGTCAGTCAAACATCGCATCGCCGAAATGTACGGTCTTGTAGAGCTGGCGCGCGCTGGTGCGCTCCACGCGGCAACGCGTGAAGGGCAAAGCGATTTCATTAAAGCCGCATCCGCAGCTCGCATCCAAGCAACCGAGGCTTATGACACCTGCGCTCGTGACTGTGTTCAGGTTCACGGCGGTATCGGCGTGACATGGGAAGCAGGCCTCCACCTTCATATGCGCCGCACCCGCAGCCTTGCCATTGAGCAAGGTAATACGCTGTTTTGGGAAGATGTGCTGGTTGATCAACTGGCTGGAGAAGACGCATGACCGATCTTAAAGTCTATAGCGCCAACGCGAATGCTTGGCTCCAATCCGTCGCCGGAGACTTTGGCCGCGCGGCACGTACGGGGCTGACCGAGGTGCAAGATCTCGCGCTCGGCCGACGTTACCAAGCGGCAAAATTTGCTGCGGGCTACGCTGGGATCAACTGGCCGACCGACTTTGGTGGGCAGGGCCTGAGCCATATTGAGAAGATCGCGTTTGAAACCGAGGAAAATAAGTTTGGCGTCCCGAATGTCTATTTCGGGATCAGCCTGGGCATGCCTGTTCCCATTTTGATGAAATATGGATCGGACGCGGACTTCGTCAAAGAGCGTGTCTTGAAGGCGCTTAAAGGAGAGGAAATTTGGTGCCAGCTCTTCTCCGAACCTGCTGGTGGATCAGATCTTGCTGGCCTCCGCATGAAAGCAGAGCAAGAGGGAAATGGCTGGAAATTAAACGGCCAAAAACTCTGGACCAGCTGGGCGCACTATTGTGATTACGGCGTCATCGTCGCGCGAACGGACCCAAATGCACAAAAGCATAAGGGCCTCACCTATTTCTGGGTCGACATGAAGGCGCCGGGCGTTGACGTTCGGCCGATCAAACTCGCGGGCGGGGATAGCCATGTCAACGAGGTGTTCTTCGATGATGTGAAACTTTCTGATGATCATCGCATGTCACCTGTCGGAGGCGGTTTCGCCGTGGCGATGAACACGCTGATGATCGAACGCTATATCGCAACCGATAGCGGTGGATTCGGGCCGCATCTTGATCTCTTTGTCAGCCTTGCCAAGGACGTGAAGATCAACGGCAAGCCTGCCATTGAGGATGGACGCATCCGTTCACAAATCGCACGCAACTATGCGATGCGGAACGGCCTTGATGCGATCACGGCGCGCGCAATGATGATGCTACAAGCCGGAATGGAGGCGGGGCCTGAAGGCTCGCTCAACAAGCTTGTGGCCGTGCGATCCCGCCAGAAACTCTCTGAACTCGCCATTGATCTGCAAGGGCCTTCGGCGCTCGCCTTTGACGAACATGCGCCCGTGAAAGAAAATTGGCAGACGAGCTGGATCAATTCTCCCACAGGTAGGATCGCAGGCGGAGCCGATGAAATGCTGCTCAATACGATCGCCGAGAAAATCCTTGGCCTCCCACAAGACCATCGCCCCGATAAGGGCGTGCCGTTCAATCAAATCCCCGCATAAGGATATTTGCATGCAAGCAGCCTATATCATCGACGCTTGCCGAACCCCGCGTGGGATCGGCAAACAGGGTCGCGGTGCGCTGGCCCACATGCATCCACAGCATCTTTCAGCGACGGTCCTCAAGGCCATTAAGGACCGCAACAATCTCGATACAACTGAGGTCGATGATGTTATTTGGAGCACATCCAACCAATCAGGCCAGCAAGGGCATGATATCGGCCGTATGGCGGCGCTCGATGCCGGATATGACGTACGCGCAAGCGGCGTCACCCTTTCGCGCTTTTGCGGCGGCGGGATCACCAGCGTCAATATGGCGGCGGCCTCGATCATGGCGGGCGTCGAAGACCTGATCGTAGCAGGCGGAATGGAAATGATGTCCTACGTTGCAACCCAGCGGGGCGAAGGCCCCCGGATGATGGACGTCGGCAACCTTCGGTTGAGAGCATCTCACCCGCAATCAACCCAAGGTGTCTGCGCCGACGCGATTGCCGCGCTCGAAGGCATAACGCGCGCCGATACCGAAGCGCTTGCCTTGCTCAGTCAACAAAATGCCGACCGCGCGATCAAGGAAGGCCGTTTTGCCAAGAGTTTGGTGCCAGTGTATAATGTGGATGGTAGCCTTGCTCTTGATCATGAAGAATTTCCCCGCCCACAAACGACTGCGGAGGGTCTCGCCGCGCTCAAGGCCAGCTTTGGCGAGATGGCTGATGTAGATGTAGATGGTAAGGGCACTACTTATCGCTCACTCATCCAGCAGAAATACCCAGGCTTGGAGATCACGCCGATCCATCATGCGGGCAATAGTTCGGGCGTCGTTGATGGCTCGGCTGCGCTGCTTCTCGCGTCAACCGCCTACGTTCGGAAAAGTGGCATGAAGCCACGCGCACGGATCGTCACCTATGCCAATGTCGGTGACTGCCCCACATTGATGCTCAACGCGCCTGTGCCTGCGATCAAAAAGGTCCTTGCCCGTGCTGGGCTGAGCATCGCGGACATCGATCTTTGGGAAATCAACGAAGCTTTCGCTGTCGTCACCGAAAAGGCGATTCGAGATCTCGAGCTCGACCGAGACAAGGTCAACGTAAACGGCGGCGCGATGGCGCTGGGCCACCCGATCGGCGGCACCGGTTCGATCTTGATCGGCACCGTGCTCGACGAACTCGAACGCACTGGCGGACGCTACGGCCTCGTCACCATGTGCGCGGCAGGTGGCATGGCCCCTGCCATTATCATCGAACGCCTGAATTCTTGAAACATACAAAGGAAATTGAACATGACCGAAGCATACATCATAGACGCCGTCCGCACACCGCGCGGCATTGGCAAGCCCGGCAAGGGCGCGCTCTCCCATCTCCATCCGCAGCATCTTGCGGCGACCGTGCTGAAGGCACTCAAGGATCGCAACGGCCTTGATACTGCAACAGTCGATGACATCGTCTGGTCCACATCCACCCAAAAGGGCAAGCAGGGCGGCGATCTTGGCCGCATGGCGGCATTGGCTGCCGGCTATGATGTCAAGGCTTCCGGTACCACTCTCGACCGATTCTGCGGTGGCGGCATCACCTCGGTTAACTTTGCGGCAGCATCAGTCATGTCTGGCATGGAAGACTGCGTGATCGCGGGCGGCACCGAAATGATGAGCTACACAGCGCAGGTCGGAGCAGCGGAGGCCAATGCGGGCCTCCCTCAAATGGGCATGGGTTCAGGCAACCCCGCACTTGATGCGATCCACCCACAGTCACACCAAGGCGTTTGCGGTGACGCGATTGCCGCGATGGAAGGCATTTCGCGCGAAGCCGTGGACGCGCTCGCGCTTGAAAGCCAGCGCCGGGCAGACATTGCGATCAAGGAAAACCGCTTTGCGAAGTCGCTCATCCCCGTGCTCAATGAAGATGGCTCGGTCGCGCTGGACCACGAAGAATTCCCACGGCCTGAAACGACTGCGGAAGGCCTAGCCGGGCTGCGCGCCTCGTTTGACGGCATCGCCGATTTTGACATGGGCGGCGGCGTGACACCGCGCACACAGATCAACCGCGCCTATCCCGGTGTTGAATTTAAAGGCGTCCATCACGCTGGCAATAGTTCGGGCGTAGTAGACGGCGCAGCGGCACTCCTCATCACATCAAAGGACTATGCCGAAAAGCATGGCCTCAAACCGCGCGGCCGCATTGTTGCCTATGCCAATCAAGGTGATTGCCCCACGCTGATGTTGAATGCGCCTGTTCCAGCCGCCAAGAAGGTGCTCGAAAAGGCGGGGCTCAAGAAGGAAGACATCGACGTTTGGGAAATCAACGAAGCCTTTGCCGTTGTGGCCGAAAAGTTCATGCGTGATCTCGATCTCGATCGTAGCAAAGTCAATATCAACGGCGGTGCCTGTGCGCTTGGTCATCCTATTGGCGCAACGGGCTCGATCCTGATCGGCACTGCGCTTGATGAATTGGAACGCTCAGGCGGGCGTTACGGCCTCGTCACCATGTGTGCTGCAGGCGGTATGGCACCAGCGATTATTATCGAGCGTATTTGAGGCCGAGCGCGGCTGAGCCAACTCGCGAAGGGCGACAAGGATCGCATGGATCATTGAAGCGCGATACCGGTGCACATTCATCAGTGCGCCGGTATCAACGATAAGGTGCCCTATGCCTCTGCTGATGCCCGATGAATGTGTCAGGATCAGGTGATGTAGATTGCATCGTGATCAGCCATGGCCTGTCCGATGCGCTCGATGAAGACTTTTGCGGTCGTAGCAGGCTGCATGTCGGGAAACGCCGGGTCTGGCTTGAGTGTCAGCGTCCAGAAGGCGAAGGCGCTTGGCAACGAAAGCCGGTAGGCGCGCATGGCAAAGTCCAAGGTCACGTGCGGGCCACCTTCTTCCGCCAGTTTTTCCAGATAATAGCGGATCAGGTCGCGTTCATGCGCTTGCCGGTCAGCAATCGTCAGCGCTGTTGTGAGTGTATAGGCAAGATCACGGGACCAATGGCCCCGGTGCGCCACACCCCAATCACCAAGGCCAATGCGACCATCATTGCACTGATACCAATTTTTGAGATGCACATCGCCGTGGCACAGCGTCAACGGAAGATCGCGCAGCAATTCCAGTGAGCGCAATGTCACGGGCCAAATCTGCTCGCGCCTTGCAAAGAGTTCAGGCGGAAGAAAGTCTTGAGCGGCCTCAACCCCCGCTGAACAGGATTCCTTTAGATGAAACGTCGCGAGATTGTGGAAGCGTTCGTACCAAGTCGGAAGAATGGCGAGCGGCCCAGCCAGTTCCGACGCGTCAGCAAACCGGCCATGAAGCCGCGCGAGAATATCCAGCTGGCCGCGCGCAAAATCCGGATCGACCTTGGTCTCCTCCGAACAAAAAATTGCACTGTCGCCAAAATCCTCAAACATGATGATCGAGGCGAAGCTGACCGGGTCATAATGGGCATAGAGCGGGCGCGGTGCTTCGATATCGAGCAAATGGCGGGCGCGATTCTGGAACGTCACTTCGCACAAAACACCACCCGAATGGCCAAGCATCTGGCGATTGGCCAAACTGAAAGTCGCCTTGCAGAACACGCTGGCAGGTAGCCCAGCGGACTTGCCGACGCGATTGTATTCCACGAAGATACGGCGGCGATTGTTTGTGCCATCATCTGGCGGGCCGAGGCGATGGCAAACAACCAATGCTCCCGGAATTTTCGCGCATAAAACAGCCGTTAGCCATTCATCATTGATGGCATCATAGGAACGCGGGATGTCGTCTCGCGTTCTGGCGGTTGGAGGGGCGTCCTGTTCGGCGGAGAACGCGGCGTTGATCTGATCGGCGAGGGTTTGAGTCATGATCTTCCTACCCTAACTCTTCTCGGCCTCATCCGCCAAGCCCAACTGCGTGGCGATGAACGGAACCGCAAACGACGCCTGCCGATTGGCAGGAGCTGCCTAATCATTCTGTCGCGATTTTGATCAAGCCATCGCGCAAAACAGTGGTGCACCCGACGGGATTCGAACCCATGGCCCCCAGATTAGGAATCTGGTGCTCTATCCTGCTGAGCTACGGGTGCACGCGCTCTCTGCCTTAGCGGCTAGAGCAACGCGGTCAATTCTGCTTTTCCGGGGGAATGATCGGCATGGGTAGCGGCAGCACTGCAATCCCGTCTTCAATCAGCGCTTCTGCCTGCCGCGTACTGACCTCGCCGTGGATGGCGACGGGATCGATATCTCCGGCATCCATGGCGCGCGCTTTTGTGTCAAAATCGCGCCCCACCCAGGTTGATTTTGCAAGCATCTTTTTCTGGGCATCGGCGACCTTTGCCAAAAATGCCTTCACGCCTTCGGGAGAAAACGACTCTTCAGGCCGTGCTACGGACACTTCGCTGCGCGCTGAGGACTGATTACCCTTGGCGGAAACACGCGCTGCCATAGGGGCCTTCTCAACGTCTGGATTATCGCAAAGCGGGCACCGCACTAAGCCGCGTTGCTGCTGATCCGCGAACGCTGACGAGCTCCCAAACCAAGCCTCAAAGACATGATCATTGCCACATTTCAGATCAAACACGATCATGGGAGATGTTCAACCTGCGGGATGATCCGGCGATGGGCTAAAACAGGGATGCGCGCGCGAACATCGGCCACACGCTCTAGATCAATGTCTGCGTAGCCCAATCCTACCCCTTCCCGATCAAGAAGCAGCGTTCCCCACGGATCGATCACCACGGAATGGCCGTAAGTTTCTCGCCCATCTTCATGGCGGCCACATTGCGCGGCAGCGATAACAAATGCGGCATTTTCAATGGCGCGGGCGCGCAATAAAATGTGCCAATGGGCCTTGCCAGTCGGAACGGTGAAGGCCGCAGGCACCGCAAGGAGCTTTGCTCCCGCGTCAGAAAGCGCGCTAAAAAGGGCCGGAAAACGAATATCATAACAAATGCTAAGCCCTAGTGGACCAACGGGCGTGTCAACAACGATGGCCGAAAGACCCGGGCGATAGGCCGCAGACTCGCGCCATGTTTCACCATTTGGCAAATCAACATCAAACAGATGCATCTTATCATAGCGCGCCCGGATGGCCCCGCTATCGTCGATGACAAAGCTGCGGTTCGCCAGCCGGTCATCGCCGTCTCCAATGCGCACCGCCAAAGACCCGATGTGCAACCAAAGCTCATGTTTGCGGGCCGCGTTACAAAGCGCCCGGAGTGTCTCATCTTCCTCTTCGCGATAAATATGCGCGCGCGCACGGT
>JBEGTP010000084.1:0-2761 GCA_041179365.1 Pseudomonadota bacterium | reverse complement strand
TGTGACGCTGGCCGATGATATGGCTGGGCGGATCAACATCGCGCTGAAAAAAGCGTTTCTGGACCGTCTGGGCCTTGAATCGCGTGCCGGAAATCTTATTTTGGGCGCAGAGAAAATCGACGCTGCAGCGCGATCTGGCCAAGTGCGTTTGCTGCTTCATGCCAGCGACGCCAGCAGCGATGGGTCTAACAAGCGCGATCAATCCTTGCGTGTCGGCAATGACGAAGAAGGCTCGGGCAAGGGCGGTATCAAACTTCCGGTTGACCGTGACGCGATTTCACAGGCACTGGGGCGCGGAAACGCGGTTCATGTGGCCTTGATCGACAAAAAAGCTGCTGAACGGGTGATGTACCACCTTGGACGCTGGCTAAATTTTAACGGATGCAGTAATGGGGAGCCCGATGTTGGTGAGCCTCCTGCAATTGCCGCTGCCACCACTATGAATGAACAGTAAGGACAAGGTCTGTAATGAGTGACGAAAACGAAAATAAGCCGACTTTGACGCGCAAGCCATTGGGTTTGAAGCGCTCGGTTGAGTCTGGCGAAGTCAAGCAGACCTTTAGCCATGGCCGCACCAATAAAGTTGTGGTGGAAGTAAAACGCCGCAAGCTTGTTGGCAAGCCTGGTTACGAGCCAGAACTGGAAGCGCCAACTCCTCCTCCCGTCGCTCCCGCTGCGGCTGCGCCGCCACCTCCGCCGCCTCCCGTTGCGGTAAGAAAAGAGCCGACCGCGAATGACATGCTCTCGCGTCAGGAACGCCAAGCAAAATTGCTGCGTGAAGCAGAAGAAGCGCGTCTGGGGATGCTTGAAGAAAGCCGCCGACGGGAAACCGAGCAACGCTTAAAGGCAGCCGAAGACGAGCGCAGCCGAGCCGCTGACAACCGCGAGGCAGAGAAAGAAGCGGCTGTTGATGTGGTCGCTGAAGTGCCTCAGCCAGCCCCTGTTGTGGCCGAGAGCGCAAGCGAACCCACCGAAGTTGCTGCGACAGCAACGCCAGTGACATCGCCTCGGCGGTTTACGCCCGTTGAAGCTCCCAAGCGCCCCGAGCGCGAGGAAATTAAAAAGGCACCGCAGCGCCCGAATCCAAAAGATCGCAATGATCGCCGCCAATCTGGCAAGCTTACGGTCACTCGCGCATTGGATGACAATGAAGGCGCAAGGGCGCGTTCACTCGCTGCCTTGAAACGGGCGCGCGAGAAAGAAAAGCGCATGCAGGGCGGCGGCGGACGCCGTCAGGCTCAGCCCAAAAAGAGCCGTGAGGTCATCGTCCCCGAACTTATTACGGTGCAGGAACTCGCAAATCGTATGGCCGAAAAAGGCAAGGATTTGGTGAAGGCGCTGTTCAATATGGACATGCCCGTCACGCTGACAGAAACGATCGATCAGGATACAGCGGAACTGTTGATCGAAGAGTTTGGCCACACGATTATTCGTGTTTCCGAAGGCGATGTCGACATCAAGCATGACGACGATGTTGCGCAGGATGATCCGGCATCATTGAAACCACGTCCGCCTGTTGTTGCGGTTATGGGGCATGTCGATCACGGTAAAACTAGCTTATTGGATGCCTTGCGCGGTGCGAATGTTGTGTCCGGAGAAGCCGGCGGCATTACCCAGCATATTGGCGCTTATCAGGTTGCGACCAAAGACAAGGGCGTCATCACCTTCCTAGATACGCCAGGTCATGAAGCCTTCACCCAAATGCGCCAACGCGGCGCGAGTGTGACCGATATTGTGATCTTGGTCGTGGCCGCTGATGATGGCCTGATGCCGCAAACAATTGAAGCTATTCGGCATTGTAGAGCAGCCAATGTGCCGATGATTATTGCGATCAACAAAATGGATAAAGAAGGCGCAAACCCGCAGAAAGTGCGTGAACGTCTGCTGGAACATGAAGTAGTGGTCGAAGCGATGGGCGGCGAGGTTCAGGATGTTGAGATTTCCGCGCTGAAGAGAACCGGGTTGGATACGTTGCTCGAAAAACTCTTGTTGCAAGCCGAGGTGATGGAGCTTTCCGCCAATCCAGACCGTGACGCAGAAGGCGTTGTCGTGGAAGCGCAGCTCGATAAGGGGCGGGGCGCAGTTGCGACCGTGCTCATCAAACACGGCACGTTGCAACGCGGCGATGTCTTTGTGGTCGGCGCAGAAAGCGGCAAAGTTCGCGCAATTGTTGATGACAAAGGCAATCAGATTAAGAAAGCCACTCCAGGCATGCCTGTCGAAGTTTTGGGCCTGTCGGGTGTTCCATCCGCCGGTGATATTTTGACCGTGGTTGAAAATGAAGGCCGTGCGCGTGAGGTTGCTTTGTACCGTAAGGAACAATCCACCAAGGCCCGCACAACCCAGGTCGCACCTGATCTTGAGAATTTATTCTCTAACATGGGCAAAGACAAGGCGATGGAATATCCGGTGGTTATCAAGGCGGATGTTCAGGGCAGCGCCGAAGCGATTGTAACCGCGCTGAACAATCTTTCGACCGACCTTATCAAGGTCCGCGTTTTGCTCAGCGGTGTTGGTGGGATCACTGAATCCGATATGCTATTGGCGGCGAGCAGCAATGCGCCGCTGATTGGTTTTAATGTGCGTCCGAATACCAAGGCGGCTGCGCTGGCGAAGCGGGATGGTGTGCGGCTGAAATATTTCGATGTGATTTATCATCTGACCGCAGACATTGCCAAGGAGATGGCGGGCGAGCTTGGACCGGAGATCATCGAAACCGTCGTCGGCCGTGCAGAGGTCAAGGATGTGTTCAAATCGGGCA
>JBEGTP010000083.1:0-6157 GCA_041179365.1 Pseudomonadota bacterium | reverse complement strand
CTCGAAAGCCAGTGCGCTTCTGTGGTCTTATCGCATAATCATCCGAGTGGTTGCCCCGCACCAAGCCACGCCGACATCGAACAAACTCGCGTTCTCGCCCGTGTTCTGCTTCCGCTCGGTATCTTTGTTGAAGATCATATCATCACCGCGCGCAACGCGCACTTCAGCTTTCGTGCGCAGGGACTCGTCTAGCGCCTGGACCAACGCAGGGGTCTTGGCCGATTATTTACCAGCGCGCGCCAGTGCGCAGGCCCTGATTGCGCTTGGCTCTGGGCGCGGGCTCACGGCTTCAAATGTGGCAAGATATCCACCGGCAAAAGCGGCCTCGCGAAACTCAACCATTTTATAGCCAAGGGCGGCAAACTCGCACTGGAGCAACAGCGGCGGCGTACCATGATCATTTGTAGCGCGGTCTGCATCCACAATTATGACCCGCCCGCCGCGACGCAGCGCTGGCCGCAAATGCCAAAGAAAAGCGTAAGGCTCAGCGATCTCATGGTACATATGAACCATCAAAATCCGGTCAAAGCTTCCTGCTGGAAGCCCTGGGTCGTCGGGCGTCCCACGTTTGACGCTTACATTTTGCAGCTTCTTGTCAAGCACACGCTGCGCCAACGCATTATAGGCATCGGTCATAATATCTTCGGCAACAACGCGCCCCTTGGGCCCGACGCGCGCGGCCATACGGATTGTGTAATAACCCTCGCCTGCGCCAATATCGGCAACTGTCATGCCCTCTGAAACACCCGATAAGTCCATTATCTTATCGGCTTCGTTGCGCCGATCACGCGACTCTTCAGTCGACCAACGGCTCGAAACGATGGGCGCTACGCCGCGCTCGGCCTTTGGAAATTGTGGTGCCGCGTCTGTCTTGCAGCCCGCCAGAAGGATGAGCCCCGCAAGACAAAGTGCGCGCATCAATCAACATCCTCGACTTCAACTTTCTCGCCGGTCACCCGTTGCGACAATGCCGCTGCCATAAAGCGATCAAGCGCACCGTCCAAGACATCGCCCGGCGCGGTAGAGACAACGCCCGTCCGCAAATCCTTGACCATCTGATAGGGCTGGAGAACATAAGACCGGATTTGATGGCCCCAGCCAATGTCTGTTTTGCTCGCCGCCGTTGCATTGGCTTCGATCTCGCGCTTTTGCAATTCTGCCTCATAAAGGCGCGCGCGCAGCTGGTTCATGGCCTCCGCCTTGTTCTTATGCTGGCTGCGCTGGTTCTGACACTGCACAACGATGTTGGTCGGCATGTGGGTTATCCGGACGGCGCTGTCCGTTGTGTTGATGTGCTGCCCGCCCGCCCCTGACGCGCGGTAGGTGTCAATGCGCAGCTCGCTTTCATTAATCTCAATCGCAATATTTTCATCGACCACGGGGTAAACCCAGACGCTTGAGAAGCTTGTGTGCCGCCGGGCATTGCTATCATAGGGGCTTATCCGCACCAGCCGGTGAACACCGCTTTCGGTTTTGGCATAACCATAAGCGTTTTCCCCTTTGATCAGGAGCGTCGCCGATTTGATACCCGCCTGTTCTCCGGCATGATAATCGACGAGTTCTACCCGCATGCCGCGCCGCTCTGCCCAGCGTGTATACATGCGCTGGAGCATTTCTGCCCAGTCTTGGCTTTCGGTGCCCCCCGCGCCCGCGTTGATTTCGATATAGGTGTCATTGGCATCGGCTTCACCTGCAAGGAGCGCGGTGACTTTATCTTGCTCAGCCCGCTCGGCAAGGGCCGCCAAGCTTTTGACCGCATCATCGGCGAGCGCCCCATCGCCTTCCATTTCGGCGAGCTCCAGTAGCTCGCATGTGTCAGCAAGTTCGCTTTCAATGGCGCGCGTCGCCGCAATGGCTTCGTCCAGCCGTCGCCGCTCGCGCATCACATCCTGTGCGGCTTTTGGATCGTTCCAGAGCGCCTGATCTTCAACCCGAGCGTTGAGCTCATCAAGCCTGCGAAGCGCACGATCCCAATCCAGAAAGCGACGCAGCAGGGTGAGTGCCTGATTGATTTGATCGGCATGAGCCTGCGCTTCAGCGCGCATTTCGGGTCTCCATCGGGTTTAACTGTTTCGGGAAGGCCATTTCTGAGGCCGCGCTAATAAATGCCGTTCTCAGTGTCCACGCTTGTCTCCGTTTCAACCTCAACATCCTGTGGTTCGTCGTCTTGCTGCTGAACAACCGGCCGCGCCGCGGCGGCTTTCTTTTCGGGCGCGGGCTTCTTTTTCACCACGATGCGCCGCGTGATCTCATCTCGCCTGATGGTCCGGCGCGGCTCGCTCTCGGGCTTGAATGCTTCCCAGATCACAGCCGCTTTCGGATCATTCGAGGGCCAAGCGCCGTAAACGCGCTTGCCAGACGACCGGTCGATTCGCACCATGCGAATGCCCGGCGCAGCCCTAAACGGCTTAACGGGCATGCCTTCCATCGCCTTGCGTGCGAAATCATGGAAGATTGGCACCGCCATCGTTCCGCCCTGCGCATAATGCCCCATCGGCTTGGGCTGATCAAAACCGACATAAACGCCTGCTATCAAATCTGCTGAGCCGCCGACGAACCAGACATTTGTCGGGCCTGTGGTTGTCCCGGTTTTGCCGAATATCGGGCGGTTGAGCTTTCGCAGCTCGGTCGCAGTGCCACGCTGAATCACGCCTTCGAGCATGTGGACGGCCTGAAACGCGCTCATCGCATTAACGGTCTGTTTGGCGCGGGCGGGCGGACGCGGCATCGCTTTGCCATCCCATTCGGGCATGTTGCACCCTTCACATGGGCGGGTATCGGCGCGGAACCGCACCTTGCCGTCGCGGTCTTGCACATAGTCGATCAGCGTTGGGCGGCGATCGCGTCCGTTTTCGGCGAGGATCGAATAGGCGTTGACCATGTCCATCACCGTTGTCTCGCCCGCGCCGAGCGCAACCGCAAGAACCGGCAAATAGTTTTTGTTGGGCTTGCTAATGCCCACGGCTGCCGCGAGCTTGACGACATTTTCCATGCCCGTTTGCGACGCTGCGCGCACGGTCATAAGGTTGCGCGATTGCTCAAGCCCCCACCGCATGGTTTGCGCACCGGCGCCGCCGCCGCCGCCGAAATTCTTAAAACATTTCCGGCCCAGCTTCGCGGACTGATACACGCAAAACGGCCCGTCAACGATGATTGAGGCTGGCGTCATGCCGCCATCCAGTGCGGCTGTGTACACAAAGGGTTTAAAGCTTGAGCCCGGCTGGCGCTCAGCCTGCGTGGCACGATTATAGGTTTGAATGCGGGATTCGAAGCCGCCCTGCATCGCGAGCACGCGCCCGGTATGGGGATCTTGCGCGACAAAGCCGCCCGAGACAAAGGGGATGTTTTTCATGACCCAAGCGCCGCCCTCAGCTTTGACGGCGATGACATCACCGGGCTTAAGAATGTTGAAGGCGGGCGTGCCCGTTCCGCGCTTTGGAGACGCCGCCCCCCAGCTTGGCATCGTCGCCACTCTGCCGTCGGCAAAGCCAATCTGTGCCGTTGTCCCCGCTTTGGCGAGTATCATCGCGATTTTCCAATCGGGATAGCCAGCCGAAAGGTTTTCGGCGGTCAGCCGCTCAACCCAGCCGTCGCCTGCCTTGAGCTCGCGGATCGGACCGCTCCAGCCGTGGCCGCGATCATAGCGCATCAACCCATCGCGAAGGGCTTGTTCAGCATAGCCTTGATACGCCGTGTTGAGCGAGGTGCGGACCCAAAGGCCGCCCGAATAGACCGAATAGGGTCCTTGCTTGTCGGTTTCGCCAAATTTGCTGATCAAGATGCGCCTGACCTCTTCGACGAAATAGCCGCCAACTTCCTCTTTCTCGACAACGCTTCGGCTCGTCGTCCCAAGCGGCATGGCTTTGGCCGCGTCATAATCGGCTTGGGTGATAAAATCATTTTTCAGCATTTCGCCGAGAACCCAATTGCGGCGCGCGAGCGCCTTATCGTAGAATTTTTCGGGCCGATAATTTGAAGGGCCTTTCGGCAAAATGGCAAGATAGGCCATTTCATGGAGCTGGAGCTCGTTGACGTCCTTGTTGAAATACGCGCGCGAAGCCGCCTGTACGCCAAAACTATTTCGTCCAAGGGCAATCTGATTCAAATAGATTTCGAGGATCTGAGGCTTAGTCAGGACCGATTCGATGCGCCGCGCGAGGATCGCCTCTTTGACCTTGCGCGCTACCGAATATTCATCCGTCAAAAGCAGATTTTTGGCGACCTGCTGGGTGATTGTTGACCCGCCGCGCGCCCGCTCGCCCGATCCAAATTTGATGACATAATCAAAAACGGCGCCCACCAAACCGGGGTAGTCGAGCCCGCTATGTTCGAAAAAAGTTTTATCTTCCGCCGCGAGATAGGCGCGAATCAAAAGCTTCGGATATTCATTATATTTCAGCTGTACCCGCCGTTCCCGCGCGTAGCTGTGGATTGGCGTGCCGTTAATATCGCGAACATAGGTCGGCAGCGGCGGCTTATACGTCAGCAGGCTATCTGCCGAGGGCAGATTCCGCGCAAAAAGCACCCAGATCAAGAGCCACGCCAAAAGGAAAGCCAGCGCTGCGTAACAAACCAAGCGGAACCAGCGGAAGTCCCACTTCTCGCGAAACCAGGCGACAGCCCCGGTCGAATTACGCCGCAGCCTTAGCGAAAAATTGGCCCGTTCGGGAAGGTCAGCGTCATCCATAGTAAAGCGCCTCTAAACCGGATTCGCAGCGCGCGAAACCGGTTTTGCATAGAATAGGCGTTCATTGCGCTGATTTTCGGTATCGCGGGGCGCAGCCGCTGGCGCAGAAAACGAGCCAGCCCTCTAAGCCAGCCCTCTAAGATCGTGCCTTTTCTGTCCTAGAAACGCGCGCATCCGCGTGGCCAATCGACCAATCAGGTCGGCCCGTAACGGCGTCTAGCGCTGGGCGAGGCGGCGGGCAAAAAACACTTCAACCGCGCGGCGAATGCCCTGTGCGATTTGGCTTTGTCCTTCGGGCGACGTGAGGCGTTGAACATCAGCATCATTGGTCAAATAACCGACTTCGAGCAAAATAGACGGTGTATCTGGGGCTTTGAGAACTTGAAAACCAGCCATACGGTGATAGCCCGCGCGAAACGGGATCAACCCATTGCTCTCACGGCGGAGCAGATTTGCAAAACTCGACGACGCATTCATCGTTTCCCGTTGGGCGAGATCAAGCAATATGTTCGCAACATCTTTGCTTTCGCCGCTCAGATTGACCCCGTTGATGATGTCTGACTTGTTTTCGCGTGCGGCGAGGGCAGCGGCCTCACGGTCAGAGGCCACTTCGGACAAGGTGTAGATGGTCGCGCCATTGGCTTCAGACGCGCCTGCACTATCGGCGTGGATCGATATGAACAGATCAGCACCAATATTGCGCGCAATCGCCGACCGCTCGTGAAGCACGTAAAAGCGATCATCTTCCCGCACAAGCGCCACACGGACGCGGCCCGAAGCGAGCAGCGCATCGCGGACTTTGAGTGCAATCTTGAGCGTCAGGTCTTTTTCCCTCACGCCCGTTGCCGGAGAAATGGCGCCCGGGTCATGCCCTCCATGGCCCGCATCGATGACCACAAGCGGGCGACCAGCCGGGCCCAAAATCCTTGGGCGCGGTAAGCCCTTCGTCGGCGCTTCAAGCGGAATTGTGAGGCTATAGCGGCTACGCGGGGGCGCGGCGCGAAAAGCGGGCGGTGGCAGGTACAGCCGTCGCCCGCGCTTCGACGCTTGGCTAAAGTCTGCAAAGCCGGCGGGGCGAAGCATCAACGTAAGGCTCCGGCCGTCGGACGAGAATCCGCCGCCCGCGATCAGCGCAGGCTGCGCCAGATCAAAGACGACCCGCGTCGTGCCGGGTGCAAACTGACCTTGCCGTACCGATGAAACAATGCCCCGCGGAATGGCAAGGCGCGCGCCATTGTCTGATCCACCAATATCCACTGCGATCCGGTGAGGCCCGTCAATCAGGAGCGTAGAGGCCTTTTCCACATAGCCATCAAAGTGCAGCACAACCCGGTCTTGCTGAACATCAATCGTTGAAACGCCTGATGCACGCGCTTCGGCGTTTGGCAGCAAGACAGCTGCGGCAATGAGACTAGCCAACATGGGGGTCTTATGCCCCATTTTTTGCGCTTTGGTCCAGAGCATGGTGAA
>JBEGTP010000082.1:0-5819 GCA_041179365.1 Pseudomonadota bacterium | reverse complement strand
TCGAATGTTTCGCCCGACGGCATCTCTTTCCCGATCCCAGCGAACGACGATGCAAGCCGTGCAATCCGCTTGTATTGCGATGCGATTGCTGAAGCCGCAACCAAGGGCGGCCAACAGGGCGCTGCTGCGCGCGGTGTTGATCTTGGTGCGATGATTGAGCCTCCCGTTGAGACTTTGGCTGCACCCGCAGTCGAAGCTGTCGTGGACGCCGCCCCAGCGCCTGAAGCAGTGCCGGAAGTCGCTCCTGTAGCAGACGTCGCTGCGGTCATCGAGGCGGCTCCTGTTGTTGAAGCGGCTCCCGCTGTTGAAGCTGCACCGGTAGCGGAAATCGCCGTTGAAGCGGAACCGGTTGCTGAAGTTGCAGTTGAAGCTGTTGCCGTAGAAGAGGTCGCTGCTGAAGTGGCGCAGGCCGAAGACGCCGCACCTCAAGCATAGCCTATAGGCGACCTCGGCGTAGGCCGGGGGCTCAGAGAAGAGGCCGTTGGAAGTCTCGCTGAGCCCTCGCCGCCGCTGGGATAGCTGTTATTTGAAAGGAATCCCCAAAATGGCAGATATTACTGCTGCAATGGTCAAAGACCTGCGCGAGAAATCGGGCGCGGGCATGATGGATTGCAAGAAGGCGCTCGGCGAATCGGGCGGTGATCTTGAAGCCGCGATGGATTGGCTGCGTGCCAAAGGCATGGCGACAGCATCGAAGAAATCGAGCCGCACGGCGGCTGAAGGTCTTGTCGGTGTGGCGGTAAGCGGATCGACGGGTGTTGCCGTTGAGGTAAATTCCGAAACGGATTTCGTCGCCAAGAATGATCAGTTTCAGAACTTCGTAAAAACGGTCACGGAGCTGGCGCTCAAAGGATCGGATGATGTTGCGGCGCTCGCCGCAGACGCGTGGCCATCGGGTGGTACTGTTGGCGAAGCGCTGACCGCCAACATTGCTTCGATTGGTGAGAACCAAACGTTGCGCCGCGCCAAGAAGTTGAGCGTGTCGCAGGGCGTCGTCGTGCCTTATGTACACAATGCGGTTGTGGCTGGCATGGGCAAAATCGGTGTGCTCGTGGCGCTTGAGTCCGCGGCCCCTGTCGCTGCGCTAGAAGCCCTCGGCAAGCAACTTGCCATGCACGTTGCAGCCGCTTTTCCGATTGCGCTCGATGAGACCGGCGTTGCGGCGGATGTGATCGAACGCGAGCGCGCGATTGCGGCTGAAAAGGCGGCTGAATCAGGCAAGCCTGCTGAAGTTGTTGCCAAAATGGTCGACGGCGCGGTGACGAAGTTCCTCAAGGAAAACACGCTCATCAACCAGCTCTTCGTGATGGACGGAAAAACCAAAATTGCCGATGTTGTTGCGGCAGCCGGCAAAGAAGCGGGAAGCCCCATCGTCCTCAAGGATTATGTGCGTTTTCAGCTTGGTGAAGGCATTGAAAAGGAAGTCAGTGATTTTGCAGCCGAAGTGGCCGCAACGTCAGGCATACCGCAAGGCTGATCAACCCAGTTTCACCACTTGGCAGCGGCGTGTACCCACACTAGGGTGCACGCCGTTTCCATATTCAAACGCGCTGAGAAAGTTCTGGTCCTATGGCACGTCCCCGCTTCAAACGTATCTTACTGAAGCTGTCGGGCGAAGTGCTGATGGGCGACCAGCAGTTTGGCATTGATCCAGAAACTGTGGCGCGCATGGCGGGCGAAGTGAAAGCCGCTAAAGACGCTGGTTTTGAGATTTGTCTCGTTATTGGCGGCGGCAATATCTTTCGGGGTATGGCTGGCGCCGCGAAGGGGATGGACCGGGCGCAGGCGGACTATATGGGCATGCTCGCTACGATCATGAACGCGCTTGCGATGCAAAATGCTCTAGAGCAGCTGGGCGTTGATACCCGTGTTCAATCGGCCATTCAGATGGATGCCGTCTGCGAACCAGTGATCCGCCGTCGTGCTGAGCGCCATTTGGAAAAGGGGCGCGTGGTCATTTTTGCAGCAGGTGTCGGTAGCCCCTATTTCACAACCGATTCCGGCGCGGCATTGCGGGCTGCTGAAATGGGGTGTGACGCGCTCTTCAAAGGCACCAGCGTAGACGGCGTCTATGATGCAGACCCGAAGAAGGTGGCCGCCGCAAAGCGCTACGAGACTGTCTCTTATGATACAGTGCTCTCACATAATCTTAAGGTGATGGACGCCAGCGCTATCGCCTTGTGCCGTGATAATAACATTCCGATTGTCGTTTTCTCGATCCGCGAGCAGGGTAATCTTGCCACTGTGCTTGCCGGAGGCGGGATTGCGACGGTTGTTCAGAAAGAGGGGAATTGACCAATGGCCGCTTATGACAAAGCCGATCTCGAACGCCGGATGAAAGGTGCCGTTGAATCACTGCGCAGTGATTTGAACGGGTTGCGAACAGGGCGCGCGAATACGTCTCTGCTCGATCCTATCACCGTCGACGTTTACGGCTCCAACATGCCGCTCAATCAAGTTGCGACGGTCTCTGCGCCCGAGCCGCGCTTGCTGTCGGTGCAAGTCTGGGATCGCACTAACGTGACACCAGTTGAAAAAGCGATCCGCAATGCGGGGCTTGGGATTAACCCCGTGACAGACGGTCAGAATATCCGCCTGCCAATTCCCGACATGACCGAAGAGCGCCGCAAGGAGCTCGTCAAGCTCGCGCATAGCTATGCCGAAAAGGCAAAAATTGCCGTCCGCAACGTGCGCCGCGACGGCATGGATGCTCTCAAAACCGATGAGAATAAGAAAGTCATCGGCGAAGATGAGCGCAAGCGCGGTGAAGGCGAAGTCCAGAAAATCACCGACACCGCTGTATCGGATGTCGATAGCGTCATGGGTGCGAAGGAAAAGGAAATCCTCGGTCAGTGAGCAGCGCCCCAGCCCCTTTGGACGGTGTTTTGGGTAGACTCTCGACGGGGGGTGGTCAGGACGCACGGCCGCGACATGTGGCGATCATCATGGATGGCAATGGGCGCTGGGCAAAAAAGCGGTTTCTGCCGCGCCTCGCTGGGCACCGCAAAGGGATTGAAGCGGCAAAAGCCGTCGTCCGCGCGGCGGGGGATCTTGGCCTAGAGGTCATTACGCTCTACGCTTTTTCGACCGAGAATTGGAGCCGCCCTGCTGATGAGGTGCGTGACCTAATGGGCTTGCTCCGCCGGTTCATCCTCGATGACATTGCTGAGCTCGCCGAGAATGGGGTGCGACTGAAGGTGATCGGCGATTGGCGCGCGCTCTCGCCCGATCTCGTTACGCTGATTGAAGATGCGATCACGAAAACGGCGCGCAATTCGCGCACAACGCTTGTCATTGCGCTCAACTATGGTTCGCAAGCGGAGATTGTCGCTTCAGCGCGCGCCCTTGCGGAACGCGTTCGCGATGGTGCGCTAGAGGCTGAAGCCATTACCGCTGAATTGCTCGAAGCCGGGCTTGAGACGGCGGGGCTCCCGTCGCCCGATCTCGTCATCCGGACGTCAGGCGAGCAGCGGCTTTCAAATTTCCTCCTGTGGCAAGCCGCCTACGCCGAACTGCTCTTTGTGGACACGCTCTGGCCCGATTTTGGTAAGGCCGAGTTGGAGGCCGCGCTTGGGGTTTATGGCCAGCGTGAGCGGAGGTTTGGCGGGCTGTGATGTGCATTGCAGCCGTCATCCCGGCGAAGGCCGGGACCCAGTCCCACACCAGCTATTTTTTGCCTAGATTCTGGGTCCCGGCCTTCGCCGGGATGACGGGATAGCAGGAATGACTGAACCCACCCCCAACCCCAAAGCCTCTGACCTTAAGGTTCGCGTGCTCTCCGCCCTTGTAATGGTTGCCGTCGCTGGGGTCGCGCTTTGGCAAGGGGGATGGCTTTTTTCCGGCTTAATGGCCATCGTCGCCGTCACGGCCTTGTGGGAATGGCGTGCGCTTTCGCGGAAGCTTGGGCGCTCATCGCTGACGGTTTGGATTTGGACGATAAGCGGCATGCTCTACATTGGTGCCGCGATGGCCTGTCTCATCTTTCTGCGTGACCATATTGGCCTTGCGCCTGTCATCTGGCTCTTAGGGGCGGTTATCGCAACCGATGTTGGTGCCTATTTCACTGGACGGTCCATTGGCGGGCCAAAGATTGCGCCGAGCATAAGCCCATCAAAAACTTGGTCAGGTCTCGCGGGTGGGATGGTCGCGGCCGGTCTGTTTTGTGTAGCCATGGCAACGCAGTTCCAAGATGCTGCCAGTTTTATTGGGGCACAGTTTGCCATCGGCGCTGTTCTCGCCGTCATCGCTCAGACGGGCGACTTTTTAGAAAGTGGTATGAAGCGAAAGGCTGGCGTCAAAGATAGCAGCGCGCTTATTCCTGGCCACGGTGGGGTTCTCGACCGGATTGATGGAATGTTGCCGGTTGTCATCGTCGGCACACTAGGACTGCTATTGATTTTCAAATCGATAAAATTTTAATGGCGCGCCGCGTCTCCATCTTCGGCGCTACCGGTTCAGTCGGTGAATCCACCCTCGATCTGGTCACACGTAACGCGGATCAGTTTGAGGTCATTGCGCTCACGGCCAACACGAACGTCGCCGATCTCGCGACCGCCGCTATCAAGGTCGGTGCCAAATTTGCAGTCGTCGCTGACGAAACGAAATACTTAGCGTTAAAGGATGCCCTCGCAGGCACAGGCGTAGAAGCTGCCGCAGGGCAGGGGGCTTTGCTCGACGCCGCGCGACTGGACGCCGACTGGACGATGGCGGCGATCGTCGGTTGTGCAGGGCTCGCTCCCACAATGGCGGCACTTGAAGGCGGCAGGACTGTGGCGCTGGCGAACAAGGAGTCACTGGTTTCGGCGGGCAGCCTCATGACGACAGCCGCAGCGGCTGCTGGCGCGACGCTGCTCACTGTGGATTCAGAGCATAACGCCATCTTCCAATGTCTGGATGCAACCGCACCCAAAGCCGTCCGCCGTATCATCCTGACAGCGAGCGGGGGGCCATTCCGCGCGATGTCTTCCACTGAAATGTGCGCCGTCACGCCTGAAATGGCGGTCAAGCACCCCAATTGGGATATGGGCGCTAAAATCTCTGTTGATTCAGCAACGATGATGAACAAAGGCCTAGAGCTCATCGAGGCGCATCATCTTTTTGAACTGCCGAGCAGCAAGATTGACATCATCATCCACCCCCAGTCGGTGATTCATTCTATGGTCGAGTATCTTGATGGTTCTGTGCTTGCCCAGCTCGGAACGCCAGATATGCGCACGCCAATTGCGCACGCTTTGGCGTGGCCAGAGCGGATGGAGACGCCGGTCGCATCGCTCAATTTGGCGCAGATTGGCAGGCTCGATTTTGAAGAAGCCGACCCACAGCGCTTCCCAGCGCTCCGTCTGGCGCGCGAGGCTCTGGAGACCGGCGGATCCATGCCTGCGGTCTTGAATGCAGCCAATGAAGTGGCAGTCGCCGCGTTTTTGGACCGGCGGATCGGGTTTACGCGCATCGCAAGCGTTGTGCAGGCTGTGCTTGCCCGCTATGACCCGCCTGCGGCCAACACAATCGAAGATGTTTTGGCCATTGACGCAGAAGCGCGGCGCTTTGCCGCTCAGGAGATGGAGGCCGTGGCTGCATGAACGACTCGCCGGGCTTCCTTTGGACAGTCCTGTTCTTCATCCTTGCCTTGGCACCGCTCGTTTTTGTCCATGAAATGGGGCATTATCTTGTTGGCCGCTGGTGCGGCGTAAAGGCAGACGTTTTCTCAATTGGTTTCGGGCCAAAGCTCTTTGGCTGGACAGATAAGCGCGGCACCAATTGGCGCGTCGCGCTGTTCCCACTTGGCGGCTATGTTCGGTTTGCAGGAGACATGAGCCCGA
>JBEGTP010000081.1:0-3344 GCA_041179365.1 Pseudomonadota bacterium | reverse complement strand
CGACATGATGGGGAAGGCTTTCGGCAAGGGCCAGCCATTGAAGCGTCGCAAGATGACAGTGCCCGCAGCGTGGGTAAAGCTGGTCGAAGAGGAAGCCGATAGCCGACTCGATCAGGATGACGTCGCGCGCGTGGCGCTCGCTGATGCTGAAGCAAACGGGATTGTCTTCCTCGACGAGATTGACAAGATCGCGGTCAGCGATGTGCGCGGCGGGTCTGTGAGCCGCGAAGGCGTCCAGCGCGATCTCTTGCCACTGATTGAGGGCACAACGGTCTCAACCAAATACGGTCCGATGAAAACCGATCACATCCTCTTCATCGCGAGCGGCGCATTCCACATCGCCAAGCCGAGCGATCTCCTGCCCGAACTCCAGGGGCGGTTGCCCATCCGTGTTGAGTTGCAAGCGCTGACGGAAGAAGACTTCGTGCACATCCTTTCGGACACGCGGGCCAATCTTACGCGGCAGTACACGGCGCTGATTGCCACCGAAGGCGTGGCGGTCAGCTTCACGCCAGACGGCATTCGCGCCATCGCGAAAATTGCAGCGGAAGTGAACCAGTCGGTTGAAAATATCGGCGCACGGCGGCTTTCGACCGTCATGGAAAAGCTGCTCGAAGACGTTAGCTTTAATGCCGAAGATCGCCGCGGCAAGACGTTGAAAGTCGATGCGAACTATGTCGAGAGTCAGCTCGCCAGCATTGCTAAGAACGTCGATCTCAGCAAATATGTTCTTTGAGTAGTCAAAAGGAAGCGCGCATGATCAGAACCGGCGGCTGTCATTGCGGGGCCATTCGTTACGAAGCGAGCGGCGAACCGATGCACCACGCGCTGTGCCATTGTAGCGATTGCCAAAAACATGCGGGCGCGCCGATGGTCGGGTGGATCATGTTCAAAACCGAGCAGATCCGCGTTACGAAGGGCGTGCTCAAAACATATGCATCCTCTGAACACAGCCGCCGCCTCTTTTGTGGGGATTGCGGAACCGGCCTGCTCTTTACAAACGCTGTCAACCTGCCGGGCATCACCGATGTTCAAAGCGCCACGCTTGATGATCCCGGTGCGATCCCGGCGCAATCCCATATCCAGACTGCGGAACGGCTTGGTTGGATGGAGCAAGCCCATACGCTCCCCAGTTTTGCGCGCTTTCCCGGGCCCGACTAAAAGGGCGCGTTCGCCGTGGCGGTTGACGCCTTTATCCAGCGCGCCGTTCTCGGTTCAGTCGCACCAGAAGACGTCATCAATGTGAAGTTCAGCGGCGGGGCGGCTGCCCCAATCGTCAATCTTGGCTCGGCCCGCGACCCACATGCGGCGATCACGCGGTCCCGCCAGCAGGGCTTGCCCGAGCGGCGTTTCTGCTTGCCGAAAGGCAACGGTTTTGAGCGACCGCCCATCATCGCCCGCCATGATCGCGCGGACGTGATTTTGCCCGACAATGTCGGCCTTGACGATCCGCATCGGTCCCGCCGCGATGCGCGGCGCAGGCCAGCCCATGCCATAAGGACCACCCACGTCGAGCGCCTCGACCAAGGCGGGCGTAACCCCGCCGGTTGAGACGATAACGTCGAGGAGCAGGCTGCGATCTTCGCGCGCCTTGGCTACATCGGTGCCGAGCATGTCGTCGAGAAAATCGGCAAAACGATCAATTTGATCCGCGTTGATTGTCAAACCAGCGGCCATGGCATGCCCGCCGCCCGCCACCAGCAAGTCATGATCTTTGGCGGCGAGAACAGCGGCGCCCAGATCAACACCCGAAATCGAGCGGCCGGACCCTTTGCCAACCCCTTGGTCATCGAGCGCGATAACAATGGCGGGCTTGCCGAGCTTTTCCTTAAGCCGACCAGCGACGATCCCGATCACACCGGGGTGCCAACCCTTGCCAGACACAAGCGCTACGGCGCGGTTGCCCTGCCCTGTCGAAGCGGCCTCAGCCTCTTCTTGCACCGTGGCTTCAATCGCACGCCGTTCGTTGTTGAGCTGATCGAGCTCTTCGGCAATGGCGCGGGCTTCGTCTGGGTCTTGCGTCGTCAACAGGCGCACGCCCAGATCAGATTTGCCAACGCGGCCTCCCGCGTTGATCCGAGGCCCAAGGGCAAAGCCAAGATCAGAGCAAAGCGGTGCGCGGCTGAGGCGTGACGCGGTGATCAGCGCATCGATGCCAACGGTCCGCCGCCCCGCCATCACCTTGAGGCCCTGAGCAACAAAGGCGCGGTTTAGGCCCTTGAGCTGCGCGACATCCGCCACCGTGCCGAGGGCGACAATATCGAGCAAGTCGAGCAAATTGGGCTCAGCACAATCGGCAAACCAGCCGCGCGTGCGCAAGATCCGCACCAATGCGGCGCCAAGCAACCAAGCAACGCCAACCGCCGCGAGGTGCCCATATGACGCGGCGTCATCGCTTTCATCGAGCCGGTTCGGGTTGACCAGAGCAAAAGCCTCGGGAAGCACGCTCAGACATTTGTGATGATCGACGACAATAACATCAAGCCCCGCTGCCTTCGCCATCGTCAGCGCCTCATAGGCTTGCGCGCCGCAATCCACGGTGACGACCAGCGTTGATCCCTGCTCTTTCAAGGCGACGAGCGCGCTACCGCTTGGCCCGTAGCCCTCCATCAGCCGATCGGGAATGTAAGCGCCCGCTTCGAGCCCTAATGATTGGAGCAAGCGAATGAGCAAGGCCGCCGAGGTTGCGCCATCAACATCATAGTCGCCAAAGATTGTGACCTGTTCGCCAGAGGTAACCGCATCGGCCAATCGTTCTGCGGCGCGCTCCATATCGCGGAAGATCGACGGATCGGGCATGAAGGCGCGAATCGTCGGTGTGCGGTAGGCTTCGAGCGAGGCGGGCGTGCAACCGCGCGCGAGGAGCAATTGGGTCACAAGGTCATCCTCGCCCAATCCCATTGCCTCTTGCCCGCGCCAACGCCAGCTTTGCCCGGTGATCGACAGCTTGCCTTCAAACAGATCCGTCATGGTTTGGCAGGCGTTGTCTTCACGTCGATCCCCTTTCCGCTGATGTCGAGCCCGACGTCTATATCGCCAATCTTGCCCTTAAGGGTGATGCCAGGGTTATCGCCGAGGTTCACATCGGCATCATCAATGCCGATTGGGAACTCAATATCCTCGGGCTTGATCACGGCGTCGGGGGGAGGCGCTGGCTTGGGTTTCGGCGCGGGCGGAACGGGCGCCGCTCCCTTGATGGCCAGCCCCATGAAGTCGCGCCAGATTTTTGCAGGAAGCCCGCCGCCATTCACATTTTTGAGCGGCGTATTATCATCCTTGCCAACCCAAACACCGACGACAAGATTATCGGCAAAGCCAACGAACAAGGCGTCGCGGCTGTCTTG
>JBEGTP010000080.1:0-8668 GCA_041179365.1 Pseudomonadota bacterium | reverse complement strand
TCCGCGGGCCAGCGGATGATGTTCAACCCCTGCCCAATCCACAGCAGCCCCATTGCGATCATCAATACACCCAGAATCTTTAAAACGCCGCGCAGAAAAGCCATGTCCGTCTCCTTTTGTCCTGAATAGGGGAAGCCTAGCCCCAAGTCACGAGCCCAAGTGACGGGCCCAATTCACGGGTACAAGCGGATTTGTGGGATGCAGAATCGCGCGGGTGCGTTATAGAGCAACAATGAAAATCCGGTCGCTCCTTTTTCTCACCTGCCTTGCGGCGAGCGCGCCACCGCGCATGCCAAATTCGGCACGCATGGGACACAGCATCCGCATAGATGGCCTCCGGATCGTTCCGCTCAAGATATTAACAGACTCGCGCTGCCCGATGAATGCACGCTGCATTTGGGCCGGTGAGGTCAAGCTCCGCGTGGCGATTTACGGAGGACGGCGGAAGAAGGTGCGCGACATCACGCTCGGCAAGCCCGAGCCGATTGCCGATGGTGCGCTAACCTTGACCAACGTTACACCGGCTCGCATGACAGGAAAAACCACTCGCTCTTCAGATTACCGGTTTACATTCACATTTGAAGGCGGCCTTTAACGCCGCCTCCCTCTCACGAAAGGACAAACACACTATGCGCCCATCTGGACGTGCGCCCGACGAAATGCGTGCCATCACAATCGAGCCTCACTTCACCAAACATGCAGAAGGCTCTGTCTTGGTAAGCTTTGGCGATACCCGCGTGCTCGTCACGGCGAGTGTAGAAGAACGCGTGCCACCCTTTTTGCGCGGCAAAGGCGAAGGCTGGGTCACGGCAGAATACGGCATGCTCCCGCGCGCCACGCATACGCGCAGCAATCGTGAAGCGGCCAAAGGCAAACAATCTGGCCGTACGCAAGAAATTCAGCGCCTGATCGGTCGCTCACTGCGCGCTGTTGTCGATATGAAGGCCCTTGGCGAGCGGCAGATCACCATCGATTGCGATGTCATCCAAGCCGATGGCGGCACCCGTACGGCATCAATCTCCGGCGCGTGGGTAGCCTTGCGCCTCGCGGTTGACACACTGATGGCAGAAGGCAAGCTCACCAGCGACCCGATTTCAAGCCAAGTGGCCGCGATCAGCTGTGGTATATACAACGGAACGCCAGTGCTTGATCTCGACTATATTGAAGATTCAAACGCAGGGGCTGATGGCAATTTTGTGCTCCTTTCAAATGGGAACATCGCCGAGGCGCAAGCGACGGCTGAGGGCGAGACGTATGACGAAGAGGCCCTCCTTCGCCTCCTGCGGCTCGCACGGATTGGATGCGCCGCTGTTTTTGAAGCGCAATTGAAGGCGGTTGGCCGGTGATATTTTCCGCAGACCGAAAGTGGGCCGCGCAATGACACGGAAGCTCGCGCCCGGCAAACTCGTCATCGCGAGCCATAACGAGGGTAAGGTGCGCGAGATTCGCGCGCTGCTCGCTCCGTACGGCATCGAACCTGTCTCCGCCGCAGAACTCGGGCTGGACGAGCCAGAGGAGACGGAGGACAGCTTTGTTGGTAATGCCCTCATTAAAGCCCGGGCAAGTGCGGCTGGGTCTGGGCTTGTCGCGCTCGCCGATGACAGTGGTTTAATGGTCGATGCCCTTGGCGGTGCGCCGGGGGTTTACACCGCTAACTGGGCGGAAACGCCAAGCGGACGCGACTGGGGCCTTGCGATGCAAAAGGTCGAAGGCAAGCTGCAAGCATTGGGTGCTGATACGCCGCGCGGCGCGCATTTTGTCTGCACGCTCGCTATCGTCTGGCCTGACGGGCATTCAGAAGTGTTTGAAGGCAAAACGAGTGGGACATTGGTTTGGCCCCCGCGCGGCACGTTAGGCTTTGGCTATGACCCGGTCTTCGTTCCTACGGGATATGATCAGACATTTGCGGAACTTGAGCCATCCCAAAAGCATGCCATCAGCCACCGCGCCGATGCTTTTGCGAAACTCGTTGCGGCATTGGTTTAAGATCATTCTGAATTAATCCCGATCAGCACGATAAGCATAGTCTGATCGCCCTTGTTTCCAGCCCTTCCGACGATGAAAGCCGCGAAACAGCCGCTAGATAAGCGCCAGAGCCTCGTTATGCGTCGCGCTAAAAATCTGCACCAGTCCTCATTGACGCACAACGATGATTCTCAGTCTCAGTGTGAAGCTCTAACGATGCGCTTCGTTCTCACTGACAGCGACGGAGATTGATCACGCCAGCTTCGCCCGCGCGCGAACTTTATCAAGCCAAGGCGAGCGAAGCGAAGCCAAAGAAAAAGGTCGCGACACCTTTTGGCATCGCGACCTTTCTAATCGGTCTAGATCGACAGAGCGAACTAGGGGCTCGACGAGTTGCTCGATGCGACGGCAACGATGCCACCGATAGCCGCAAGGCCGCCGAGAACCGCGAGGAATGGAAAACCACCGCCCGATGGAGCCGCTGCTGCGACAGGTACAGGAGCCGTAGGCTCAGGTGCAGGTGGCGGCGTGTAGGCTGGCTCAGGCGCCGGTGGTGGCGTGTAAGCGGGCTCAGGAGGAGGCGTATAAGCAGGCTCAGCTTGTGCAACTTGTGGCTCAGGCTGTGCCATCGGCTTTGGCGCACGATGACGAACAGAACGCACGGCAGACTTACGCTTGCGCGTAACGTGCTTCACCATTTTGTGCTTTTTGGCGACATGCTTAGCAGCCCAAGGGGCAGAAGCATCTGCATAAAGTACAGCAGGTGTTGCGAGTACAGCCAAGCCGGCCAATACGCCTGCCAGCCGTTGTTTCATAAGTTGTTTTACAAGCCGAGACATGGATTTTCCCTAAGTCATTGATAGCGCAACCATGAGAAGCGGTTTTGGTCCAGAGAATCAAGAAAAATCGTAGCATTTGTGCATTTATTTACAGTTTAATGCACTAAGCTGTTGAATCTCGGGGCTTTAGTGTCTGACAAGGAGTCAGCATCTACAAACAAACGACTCTGTTCCCTCAAATCCGAATCGGCTCAGATCGCTACGTCTTCCCAATTTCCGGGCGGGCCGTAGCGGCAAACGAGAATGTCGTTGCCGCCGCCCGTCGCCAAAGCGCACCCGACTTTTGTCGTCGTTTTCCAGACAATCTGCGTATAGTGGCCCACATCAGACCATTTTTGTGTTGTGGAAACATTCGGAAAGATGCCGTGCTTAAAATACTGTTTCTCTGCGATCCACGCTCCTACCATTTCTTCAAGCTGATAGGCGCTCGCCGAACCCATCCAGAGATTTTCACCGTCTTCTGACTGTCTCGCATGGGCAAAGCTGCCCGTCTGAGCGAGGTGATCTGCCCACGCTTGAGCGTTTGTTTGGAGTGCTTCGTCCCAAACCAAGTCCGGCGAACCAAAGGCCCCACGTGCGCTATTGTGCGCTTCCAGAATACGCGTCTTAAACGACGCATACTCGCCGCTCGCTGTTGCGCCCGAGCACAGAAGCAATGCGCTGGTGAGCACGGCAAGCCTTAGCTTTACTTTCATTTTTACGCTCCATTCGTAGCCTGAGACCTGCTACTGACCGGCCCATGCAAAATGCCCAAGCCACATCCCTATATGTCCATTGGCCATTTTGCGTCTCCAAATGTCCCTATTGTGATTTTAACAGTCACGTTCGAGACACGGTGGATCAGGCTGCATGGCGCGATGCTTTGCTATCGGATTTAGCCTATGAAGCAAGTCTGAATGGCGGCATGCCGCTTGTCTCCATCTTTTTCGGCGGCGGCACGCCATCCCTCATGCCGCCTGAAACCGTCGCGGCGATTATTGATGAAGCCGCGAAGCTGTGGGCCTTTGCACCAGGTATTGAAATCACGCTGGAAGCCAATCCATCATCGGTAGAAGCGGCGCGTTTTGCTGACCTTGCGCGCGCGGGCGTGAATAGAGTTTCCCTTGGCCTCCAGTCTTTGGATGATGCCTCTCTTTCATTTTTGGGGCGCGCTCATAGTGTGACAGAAGGTTTGGATGCCCTTGCTGTGGCGCAGCGCCATTTTGCCCGCGTCAATTTTGATCTGATCTACGCCTTACCGAACCAAAGCGCTGCACACTGGGAAGCGGCACTTCAGCAAGCGCTTTCCTATGGCACTGATCATCTTTCGCTCTATCAACTGACTATCGAAGAGGGCACGCGTTTTGCCACAATGGTAGCACAAAATGCCTTCACGCCCGTTGATCCTGACGACGGAGCGGTGCTTTTTGAGTTGACAGCGGCAATGACCGAGGCCGCAGGACTTCCCGCCTATGAGACGTCCAACCACGCAAAGGCGGGGCAAGAGAGCCGCCACAATCTGACGTATTGGCGCTACCAAGATTATCTTGGCATCGGCCCTGGCGCTCATGGTCGGCGCGGAGGGCTGGCCACAGTTCGGCACAAAAAGCCCGAAAATTGGCTCGCCGCCGTCACCCGCAATGGTCATGGCAGCCAGAGCGAGGATCGGCTGAGCGCTGATGAGTCTGCGCGCGAAGCACTCGTGATGGGCCTGCGTCTCGCGGAAGGGGTCCGCCTTGATCGCATCGCCGCCAGGTTCGGCCTAGTCGTCAAGGCCCTCGTCGATGGCGACCGTGTTCAGGCGCTCGAAAGGCTCGGCCTTGTCGCGCATGAGGAGAATTTGCTGCGCGTCACGCCGCCTGGACGTCTGCTCCTCGACCGGATCTTGGCCGAAATTGTGATCATCTGACCAGCACAGCAAAAAGGGGACGACAGCCGCGCCGTCATCCCCTTTTGCAAGCTTGAATGTCCTGAAACTTACGCCGCTTCGGCAAAGTCCTCATCGCCGACTAACGGGCCTGAATCCTGACCCTTAGCGCTCACATCACGATCAACGAACTCGATGATAGACATCGGCGCGGCATCAGAAAGACGGATACCAGCCTTAATGATCCGAATATAGCCGCCGCTGCGATCCTTGTAGCGTTCTGCAAGCGTATCAAACAGCTTCTTGAGCTGCGCATCGTCAAGCAGACGGGCATGGGCCAAACGCCGATTTGAAAGGCCGCCCTTCTTGCCAAGCGTCACCAGCTTTTCA
Source organism: Pseudomonadota bacterium (assembly GCA_041179365.1). GTDB lineage: Bacteria > Pseudomonadota > Alphaproteobacteria > Sphingomonadales > Sphingomonadaceae > Aquisediminimonas. The sequence continues at coordinate 3,628 of JBEGTP010000080.1, read as the reverse complement.
ACATAGGGCCGCAGCTCTTTGGCTTTTGGTGATGTGGTCAAAATCTGCTCATGCTTGATGAGCGCTGCCGCCATGTTGCGGAGCAAAGCCGCGCGGTGGGATGAATTTCTTTGCAGCTTACGGCCGCCTACGCGATGGCGCATCGTCTTTTCCTTCGTTCGTTAAGGAGCCGTATTAGGTACCCCAGACCAGGCAGAATTAAGGGTCTGCCCCTTACCCAAAAACAAAGCGGAGCAATCTGCCCCGCTGTGCGATGCGCCGCCTAGAGCGGAGAAGCGCGCGCGAGTCAAGGAACTTCGCGCCTTGAGTGCTCTAGAGCTGAAACAGCCCGGCTTCTTGTTACAGAAGCCGGGCTGTTGCCCCCAAAAGCAAAAACGTTAGCGATAAACGACCTTGCAAACGCAACGTGGCTTGCCGCGTGGCTTTGGCCGAGGCGCATAATAGCGCTTTGGAGCGGCCCGACGGTAAACAACGCGGTGCCGCGTGGTTGGAACATATTCAGTAATATATTCATATTCAGTCGTTGTGGTTGACGTCGTGACAACCGGACCAGCCGCGCCCGACCCTTGGATTTGGGTCGTGGTGTAATCATAACCGTTGTTATAGCCACCAGGCTGCGCAGTGCCACTGGCACCTGCCCCGTATCCGCCATTGCCATAACCATCAGCGCCAACGGTGTCTGGGCCGTAGCCACCGTCACCATAGCCGCCTTGGCCATAACCACCTTGATCATAGCCACCTTGGGCACTTTGATCATAACCACCTTGGCCATAGCCGCCTTGTCCATAACCACCCTGGCCGTATCCGCCTGTTGGATAGGCACCTTGGCCGTATCCGCCATTTGGATAGCCATAAGGTGCGCCACCCGGATAGCCGTAGCCAGCCTTTGCGGCGCGCTTTGCGGCCTTGCGACGGGCCTTTTCGCTATCATAACCGCCGCCACCATAGCTATCGGCCGCCATGCCGGCCAACGCGCCAACGCCGCCGCCAATCAATGCGCCAGCAGTCCGCTCACCGCGCCCTGCGATGGCGCTCCCGGCGATGGCACCAACGGCACCACCAACAATCGCGCCGCCAACGCCGCTGCCACGACCGCGACCATAATTGTCCTGACCACCATAGCCCGGTGCGGCATAGCCGCCCGTTGGCGCATAATAGCCGCCGCCCTGCTGTTGCGCGTAATAGCCGCCACCTTGCGGGCCATAACCACCTTGCGGGCCATAGCCTGGCGCGCTGTAACCACCGCCGTAAGCATATCCGCCTTGCGGGCCATAACCGGGCGCGCCGTAGCCACCACCGTATGCGTATCCGCCATCATAGCGATCCCAATCAACATTCTGACGGAAATCATAGATGCGGCCAAAACGATCAACCATCACAGCGTCGTTATAATAGCGAGTCCAGTTATAGCCGTAAGAAGGCTGCGAAAAACCATAATAATTATAGTTCGGGATGTAGAAGCTCGGGCTCATCCAATAAGATGGAACGACATAGCCGCGCGAAGGCTGATGGTATCCACCCCATCCACCGGGGGCACGATGGCCGCCAATCCAGCGTCCGCCAACTTGTCCACCCCAATTACGACCGCCGCGTGGACCGCCCATTTGCGGATGACCACCACCCATACGGGGGCCGCCCATGCGTGGCCCGCCCATTTGGGGATGTCCGCCCATCTGGGGCCCGCCCATTTGCGGATGACCGCCGCCCATTTGGGGGTGGCCGCCCCCCATTTGCGGGTGCCCTCCGACTGATTCGGGGCCAGCAAATGCAGCCGCTGGTACCAAGACCATCACCGCCGCAAGTGCTGTCATCATAAGGCTTCGCATGGTTAACACTCCCATCTTCTTAATTGGCCGCGTGACATAGGTTCGACGCGGAACTGCCGTAAACAGAAGCAGTGCTTAACAGTTTCTCAACCAAGTTTCCATGGGAAGCGTGGTTAAGAACTGTCCCATTGAGGGGCAAGCTGGTTACGCAGTGAGCGTTGACTCGAGATGCGCCATGAGCCGTTCACACCCCGCCTGATCGTCGGCATCGAACCGGCCAATGCGCGGGCTATCAAGGTCAAGCACGGCGACGGTTTGGCCGTTCAGTTTCAGCGGCACAACAAGCTCTGATGCGGAGTTTGCGTCGCAGGCAATGTGGCCGGGAAAAGCGTGAACATCTTCCACCAATTGGATTTTTCCGGTTCGCGCCGCTGCGCCGCACACCCCTTTATTGAGCGGAATGCGAATGCACGCGGGCTTTCCCTGGAAGGGCCCAAGAACAAGCTCGCCACCAATCACGCGGTAAAATCCGGCCCAGTTCAAATCCGGCAACGTTTGCCAAAGGAGCGCCGAAACATTGGCCATATTGGCAATCGCGTCGGGCTCATCGGCGATCAACGCCGCAAGCGCCTTCAGCAGATCCTCGTAAAGAACCGCTTTCGAATCAGCCGAAATGGTGAAGTCAAACATCCGCGAGTCGCACCTTTCCACGCGCCTTTTTCACGTCGCCGCGCTGCGCCTTGCCGGTCAAGCGCTTTTCCTTCGCGGTCCGCGATGGCTTGGTCTTGATCCGCTTGACCGGAGCCTGTTGCGCCTTCTCGACAAGCGCTGCAAGCCGCAGGCGCGCATCAGCGCGGTTGGCCTCTTGCGTCCGGTGGCTGCGCGCGGTGAGGACGATCTCACCATCATTTGTCCACTTGCTGCCCGCGAGCGTCTTAAGCCGCCCATAGACCGCTGGATGAAGCCGCAGCGCGTAAACGTCGAGACGGATTTGCACCGCCGTCGCCACCTTGTTGACATTTTGCCCCCCCGGGCCGGTCGCCGCCAGAAACCGCTCCTCAAGCGCAGCCTCAGGAAGCGCCAACGCGTCAGCCATCGCCAAAGCCAAGCTCAGCAAAATTCGGCGGCAAAGGCGCTTCGGCCTCAATATCATTCTTGCCCGCGCGCACGAGGCGGATCGACCGCGCATGGAGCATCATCGCGCCCACCCCGTCGCCGTACACCGGATCCCCCACAATCGGGATGCCAAGCCCCGTCGCTGCGTGAACGCGCAATTGGTGGGTTCGCCCCGTCTCAGGCGTAAAGAGGATCAGCGCGCGCCCATCATGCACGGCCAAGCGCTGCCAATGCGAAACAGACGCCTTGCCAGCCGGATCAGAGATCACGCGCCAGCCGGTTTCCTTCGTGCTTACTTTCAAGAGCGGCAGATCAATCGTCCCGCTTTCGCCCTCGGGTACCCCGCTGAGCACGGCGAGATAAGATTTTGTGACAGCCCCCGCCTCAAACGCCTGCGAAAAGCGCGCCACGGCCTTTGGATTGCGCGCCAGGATCAAGCAACCCGATGTATCGCGGTCAAGCCGGTGGACCGCCTGTGGCCAACGCTTGAAGCCAAAGGTCAGGCTGGCGAGATGGTTTTGCAGCGAAAGCCCGCCGTTGCGCGGCGGATCAACCGGCAACCCGCGCGGCTTGTCAATCACCATTGCCTCACCATCGAGGAAGAGAACACGTTCATTTAAAAGCATAAGCGCGCCATGGCACGATGCCCGCCGCGCGTCTACTTTTCGGTGCACCCAAAAAGCGCAATCGAAACACACGCGCCCAAAGCGCAGCCCGAAAGAGACGAAAGAGACGTGACTTATAAG
>JBEGTP010000079.1:0-7268 GCA_041179365.1 Pseudomonadota bacterium | reverse complement strand
TCACGCTCAAGATCGAAACTGATCAAGGCGTTTACGGCATTGGCGACGCAACGCTCAATGGGCGCGAGCTTTCGGTGGTGTCCTACCTGGAAGACCATGTGCTGCCCTGCCTGATTGGCATGGACCCGCGCCGGATCGAGGATATCTGGCAATATCTCTATCGCGGGGCCTATTGGCGGCGTGGGCCTGTCACGATGCGCGCGATTGCGGCGGTTGATGTGGCGCTCTGGGACATCAAGGCCAAGATGGCGGGCATGCCGCTTTATGATTTACTCGGCGGTCGATCGCGCGATGGGATCATGGTTTATGGCCATGCCAATGGCAGCGATATTTCCGAAACAGTCGAGGCCGTTGGGCACTATATCGACATGGGTTATAAAGCGATCCGCGCGCAGACCGGGGTGCCGGGCGTTAAGGACGCATACGGTGTCGGGCGTGGGAAATTATTCTACGAACCAGCCGATGCTGCGCTGCCCAGCGTAACCGGTTGGGACACGCGCAAGGCGCTCAACACCGTGCCAAAACTGTTTGAGAAACTTCGCGACACATACGGCTTCGATCACCATCTGCTCCATGATGGCCACCACCGCTACACGCCGCAAGAGGCGGCGAACCTTGGCAAAATGTTGGAGCCTTTCCAGCTATTTTGGCTCGAAGATTGCACCCCTGCTGAAAATCAGGAGGCGTTCAAGCTGGTCCGTCAACACACCACCACGCCGCTCGCCGTCGGCGAAATTTTCAACACGATTTGGGACTGCAAAGACCTGATCCAGAACCAGCTGATTGACTATATTCGCTGCACCATCGTCGGCGCGGGCGGGGTCACGCACCTCCGTCGCATCGCGGATTTTGCTGCGCTCTATCAGATTCGCACCGGCTGCCACGGTGCGACCGATCTTTCGCCCGTCACAATGGGCACCGCGCTCCATTTTGATACTTGGGTCCCCAATTTCGGCATCCAGGAATATATGCGGCATACGCCCGAGACGGACGAGGTTTTCCCGCATGATTACCACTTTGAGGCGGGCGAGTTGTTCGTTGGCGATACGCCCGGCCACGGGGTCGATATCGACGAGGCATTGGCCGCAAAATATCCCTACAAGCCCGCCTATCTTCCCGTCGCGCGGCTGGAAGATGGAACGATGTGGAATTGGTAGTTGGCGCGCATCGTCTGTATCGGGGAGGCCATGCTCGAATTGACGCGAGACGGTGACGGCTGGCGGCTAGGCTATGGCGGTGATACGCTCAACACCGCGATCCATCTTGCGCGCGCCGGTCATGATGTTGCGTATCTGACCGCGATGGGATGCGATCCGCTGAGCGCGGGTCTCAAGGCAGACTGGGCGGCGGAGGGGCTCGACGCGTCGCTGATCCTCGATCACCCCACGCGCTCGACGGGACTCTATGCAATCTCGACTGACGATAAGGGCGAGCGCAGCTTCAGCTATTGGCGCGACACCAGCGCCGCGCGCGAGATGTTCGCGCTGCCCGGTATCGAGGCCGCACTGACAGCTGCGGACGGCGCGGACCTAATCGTCTATTCACTGATCACGCTCGCCATTCTCCCGCCCGAGGGACGGGAGAAACTCTTCGCTTTGTGTAAGCGCGTGCGGGAACGCGGCGGCAAAGTCGCCTTCGACGGTAACTACCGCCCTCGGCTTTGGGTGAGCGCCGAAGAAGCGCGAGCGGCGAGAGATGTAGCAATAGCCTGCGCCGACATCGGATTGCCGACGCTGGAGGATGAACTTTCACTTTCAGAAACACCAAACCGTCATGCTGAACTCGTTTCAGCATCCATGCCTCAAACATCGAACAGCTCAAAGGTTGCGGCATGGACCCTGAAACAAGTTCAGGGTGACGATGGAGAGGCGGATGGAGTCAACGCCCACTGGTCCAGCCTCGGCTGCCCCGAAACCATCGTCAAACTGGGAGCAGACGGCGCCCGCCTCCCCGAAGGCACTATCCTCCCCCCACCCGAAATCCTGCGACCCATTGACACCAGCGGCGCAGGCGATGCCTTCAACGGCGGCTATTTGGCCGCGCGGATGGATGGGGCGAGCGTCCAAGATGCGGCAATGGCTGGGCATAAGCTTGCAGGCTGGTGCGTGATGCGGGCCGGGGCGATACCAGCGCGGGATGGGAATGCGTTGGCATGATCGCTTTCCAGAACGGGATTGTGCTATTTGACTGGCTCGGCATTGTTGCATTTGCTGCCTCAGGAGCGCTGGTTGCCTCCCGCAAACAGATGGACATCGTGGGGTTTGCTCTTCTCGGGACTGTCACGGGCATTGGCGGCGGGACAATTCGTGATATCCTGCTGGATATCCATCCGATCCTCTGGGTCGAACATCCCGCCTATTTAGCAGTTTGCATTGTGGTTTCTTTGATTGTCTTCGCCACTGCCCATCTGTTCCAATCGCGTTTGCAGCTGATCCTTTGGGCAGACGCTATCGGCCTTGCTCTGTTTTCGACTGTCGGTGCTGAACGTTCAATTGCAGCCGGCGCACCGCCCCTGGTGGCAATTGTCATGGGTGTGATCACAGCTTGCTTTGGCGGGATCATCAGGGACTTGCTGAGCCAAGAGCGGTCCATCATCTTTTCGCGCGAGATATATGTAACAGCAGCCATGGTTGCGGCCACAGCCTTTGTGGGTTTACATTTCGCAGGTTGTTCGCGCGAATTGGCGGTCACATCAGGTGTTGTGCTGGGCTTCGCCCTGCGTGGCGGTGCCCTGATCCGGGGGTGGACTCTGCCGCGTTACCGCCCTCGCCCGCCGAGGCATTGACAGAAGACATGTAGCGCAGGCACTCGCCTTCAAAGACGGTTATTCGGCGGCGCGGATGGATTGTGTTGGCGTGGAGGATGCGGTGATGGCCGGACATAATCTCGCGGGTTGGTGCGTGTTGCGAGCGGGGGCTATTCCGGGGCAGGATTGACGTTATCGCGACAATTTGTCATACATGTATGACAAATTGGAGTTGCCACTATGCTCGCCGTCCGCATCCCCGACGATCTTGACGCCCGACTGACCAACATTGCCAAAAAAACAGGACGGACCAAGAGTTTCTATGTTCGCGCGGCGCTGACCGAGCAGCTCGCCGATCTGGAGGATTATTTTCTCGCAGAGGAACGGATGGCTGACATCCGATCCGGCAAGAGCAAGACCATCCCGCTGGAAGACTTGATGGCCGAATATGGCTTGGAAGATTGAGTTTTCCCCTGATGCGCAAAAAGAGCTGAAAAAACTCGACAGCCAGACGGCAATGCGCATCCTCAAATTCCTTCACGAACGAATAGCGCCGCTGGAGAACCCGCGCCTAATTGGCGAAGCGCTGACGGGTCCGGAACTCGGCCGCTATTGGAAATACCGTGTCGGAAACTGGCGGATCATCGCCGAAATTCAGGATCAGGCATTGCGGATTATCGTCGTGCGAATAGGCAACCGGCGGGAGGTTTATCGGCGGTGAGCAAGCACCTTCAAAGATATGCGCGATATGCAATGATAACTTTGATCTGCTTATCAGTTCCAAACCTCCTTCTTTTATTCGGGATTTCCGCTTGGTTGGGCGACGACGCTTGGTACGGCAGAGTAGAAGCTGGTAGATATTTTGTCGCAAGCAAAGGCCGCCTCACCGAGGTTACTGAGTTAAAATATTATTTGAGCTTGTTCCAAATTTACAGTGTTTTCATCGGCTATGCAGGCCTTCTCGTCGCAATGAGCTTTGTACAAATTGTGAGGCTCATAGGTTGGCTTAAAGCCCGATTGTGCTCGTCCACCTCCTGAGTAACCGCCGTAGAGCCCTAACGCCCAATCACCCCAGCTTGCACCAAATCGCGCGGCGAAGAGGACCGCCCCAGCCACACCGTGTAGCTTCCCTGCGGGATCGTCCATTTGCCTGCGCGCTCGTCCCATATGCTCATAGGATGGTTGCTCGCCGCCGGGTCAATCACAATGCTGACCTCGCCGGAGGCACCCGGGGCGAGTTCGATGCGCCCGAATCCGACCAGCCGTTTGGGCGGTTGCTTTACGCCGACCGCTTTGGCGCTCGCGGGAAGCGAGAGGTAGACCTGCACCACTTCGGCCCCTGCCCGCTTGCCTGTGTTGCTAATGCGAGCCGTGGCGCGCCAAATGCCCTTGCCCCCGACTTGGCTCAGTTGCGGCTTGGCAACGGTAAAGCTGGTATAGGATAGACCATGGCCGAACGGGAACGCCACGCACGGATTATTGCCTACCACAACGGCGCAGCCACCGCCCGCATTCGCATCATACCAGCGGTACCCTATCGCGAGCTGCTCGCTGTAAGTGACCGTCTGAGACTTGCCGTCAGTGCCGGATACGCCGGGGAACTGTGTAGCCGACGTCCGGTCGAGAAAGCCCTTGCCGGTGAAAGGGAACGTCACGGGCAGTTTGCCCGATGGATTGGCGCGACCCACCAGCAAGTCCGCGACGATATTGCCGTCCTCTTGGCCCGGGAACCAGACCTCAAGGATGGCAGGCCCGCGCGGCCCGACCAGTGCGGGAGGCAAGGCGACCCCGGCATTGTCCTTAAGCACCAGCACAGATTTCGCCGCCATCGACCGACCACTGGTTGAGCGCGCCGCGAGCAGGGCCGCGAGCATCGCATTTGTGCGGCTATCGTTAGCAGCATTCGCGCCGGTGGTGAGGCTGATCTTGTTCGAACGCTGGGTATACCAGTCGAGTCCGCTTCCGACTGCGGCTCCGGCAGCGAGCCGCTTGCCGTCTGCGTTGGTAAACGTTGCACGGTCAGCGCCCTCCTCAGAAATCGTTCCCGCCATCACCACCACCGCATCGGCCCCGGTAGCTGCTGAGACGGCATCGGCGAAGGAAGCAGACTTGCCATCAATCGTCGCGGTCTGGTTGGCATCATCGACCAAAATCAGCTTGACGGTGGCCCGCTCCCCAAGCGCGCTGCGCAGCCCCTCAACCGGGCTGACCGTATAGGTTGGCACGACGTCCGATGAGCCGCCGCCGCCGCCCATCGCCTCGCCGACGACCGCGCCGCCCGCAACCGCTTGCTGCGCATAGACCTGACTGGCCTTTCCGATCAGCACAACCGAGCGCACGTCCTCGCGCAGCGGAAGAGCGCCATTGTTTTGCAACAGCACGGCGGCGCGTGCGCCAATCTCTCGCGCGGTGCGCCCGCCGCTTGCAAAGTCGATCGGGGTCTGGACGAGCGGCCGATCAAAAATCCCGGCCTTGAACATCTGGGTATAGCGCCGTTCCAGTGCGGTATCGATCTGGGACACGGTCAATTCGCCCTTGTCGAGCGCTGCGTTCAACTTGTCGGGTGCCCAAAACTGCGGCTTGGGCATTTCATGATCAAGACCATTGGCCAGCGTTGCGACTGTGCTTTTGACGGCGAAAAAGTCAGATTGAACATAGCCGGTAAAGCCCCAATCGCGGCGCAAGACATCGGTCAGCAACATACGGTTCTCGCACGCGGATTGCCCGTTTAGATAGTTATACGAACACATCACCGACGCCACTTTGCCGTCTTTCACAGCCATCTCGAAGGGCAGCAGGTATAGCTCACGCAAGACTTGTGGAGAAACCGTCTCCTGTATCGTCATCCGGTTGGTCTCCTGCTCGTTCGCGGCATAGTGCTTGGCCATGGCGATCAGGCCTTTGCTCTGTATTGTGCGGGTTTCCGCCGTCGCCATTGTGCCGCTCAAATAAGGGTCTTCGCCAAAATATTCGAAATTGCGGCCAAGGATCGGTAGTCTTGCAAGATTGACACCGGGAGCCTCGAACACGTGTAGGCCTAGATTGTTCATTTCGGTGCCAATAACAGCGCCGAACAGGCTCGCCACTTTGGGATCGAACGAGGCGGCAACGCCCATAGCCGAGGGTAGCGCCGTCGCCTTGGCAGATGTTGGATCACCATAAGCCGCCGAAATCGTAAGCGTACCCAAACCCGACAAAAGCTTGTCCTTGATCGAGGCAGAGACGCAGTCATTCTGCCCGAGACCGACCGGGCCGTTGGTGATCCTGAAGGTGGGAATGTTGAGCGCCGCAATCCCGCTGACATGACGCGCGCCGAAGCATTGAGGCAGTTCGGGTAGGATCTCGGGATTAGCCCCGGTCAATTGCTGCATTTTTTGCGGCAGGCTCATTGCGGCGATGAGCAATTTAGCGCGCCGGTTTGCGATAGCTTCCTTGCTGACATCATCTGATGCCGCAGTTTGTTCAGCAACGATAACAGCAGTCATCCAAGGATTGGGTGCGGGGGATTGCGTGTGTCCGACGCTGACTCCGATCAGCAGTGTTGCCGCGCCACAGGCCTGAAGGGTTCGCCCGAAATTTTTCTTCATCGTCATCGTTTATCGTCCCAATTTTTCTGATCGACTGTCTGCCCTGAGCATCCCCCAAAGCACGACAGCCCCCACTAAATCCAACGCCGCAAGCGCCACGAACAGCGGGTCATACCCGTAAACATCCGCGCTTTTGCCAATCAGGAAGGTGAAGAGCATCCCGCCCGTCCACGCAATTGTTCCGGCGATACCGCTCGCGGTGGCGACAGTTTTGGTATCGAATACGTCGGTACACAAAGTGAGGAGCGCGCCGTTGAGCATCTGATGAGCAAAGCCGCCGACGCAGAACAGCGCGATGGCGAGGCCGGGCGATCCGGCTAGGCCGATGCATGCAGGACCGATCATGCACAGCGCGCCGACCGTCATTGTGATCTGACGGCTGGCAAGCAGGCTCGTGCCGCGCTTCATCAGCCAAGGGGGAAGCAGCCCAGCCGCCAAACTCCCGAAGTCTGCCGCAAGGAAAGGCAACCACGCCCAGAGTGCGATGCTCTTGAGATCAAGCTTCCAAACGGCGACCAGATAGAGCGGGATAAAAAAGTTGAACGTCTGCCACGCGGGTTCAGCAAGGAAGCGCGGAATGGCGATGGCCCAGAAGCTGCGGCTCTTGAGAACTTCGGCGCGTGTTGCAGGCTTGCCGGGCACATCATCCGCACGACCACTTTCGATAAGCGCGCGCTCGCCGTCGGTGAGCGATTTATGCTCATTGGGGGAGCGGTATCCCCACCACCACAGTCCTGCCCAGACAAGGCTCAGTGCGCCCGTCACAATGAACCCCGATTGCCAGCCCCAATAAAGGATGCAGAAGGCCACCAGCGGCGGCGCGATCATATTGCCGACGCTCGTGCCCATCTGGAACGCGCTCGTCGCCAGTGGGCGTTCCTTTGGCGGGAACCATTCGGAGACGGTCTTCGCGCCCGCCGGTATCGCCGCCGCCT
>JBEGTP010000078.1:0-11938 GCA_041179365.1 Pseudomonadota bacterium | reverse complement strand
GCGAATGATGTGGGGATTGATCTGCTCGATTTTGGCGGGCCGGGGGTTTATGTAACGGCGAATTTAGCAACGAACTATACCGGGTACACTGAGTCCTCGGGAGCAAAGGTTTTTGAGACTCAAGTCGCAAAGCTCTCAGTGCTGGCCCGATTGCGTAACGACACCGGGAAAATTCAAAGACGCAGACTCATGCTCGAAGTTCGTAATGCTGCGGGAGTAGCTGTCGCAACAGCGCAGAAATTGATCACGATTCGTCCGGACCAAACAGCTGTCACGTTGCCAACGTCTATAGACCTCCCCTATCGTTGGGCAGGGACGAAAGCGCCCTACCTTTATCAGGTTGCAGTGGGTTTCGAGGGCGAGGCCTGCCGCCTTGGCATTCCGGGCGAAGTAGTTTGTGGCCCCGGATTGGTTGAAGAAGTCAGGGTGCCACTAGGCATCCGCGAGTTCGCCTTCGATCCCAACACCGGCTTCTCCCTCAACGGCAAACCGCTCAAACTCAAAGGCGTCTCCCGCCATCAGGACCGGCTCGGCAAAGGCTATGCGCTCTCCCGCGCTGATCATAAGCAGGATATGGACTTGATCGCCGAGATGGGCGCGAACAGCGTCCGGATGGCGCATTATCAGCATGATGATGCCTGGGCCGATGAGGCCGACGCGCACGGCATGGTCGCCTGGGCGGAGATACCTTATGTCACCACGCCGTCGCTTTCCGGCGGGGCAGGCAGTGCGGCGGTGTTCGCCAATGCCGAACAGCAAATGCGCGAGCTGATCCGCCAGAATTATAACCATCCATCGATCATGATGTGGTCCATCGGCAATGAGGTTGATGCGAGCAAACTCTTCGGTCTCACCGCCGGCGACACCAAGCCGCTGGCGCTCCTCCAGCATCTCCAGAAGGTGGCGAAGGAAGAGGACCCGAGCCGCCCGACAATCTTCGCCGATTGCTGCGAGGATGTCCGCTCACCCGTCGCCGGGCTGGATGCACAAGTGCAGGGCGAGGCGCTTGCAGGCGCGGCGGATATGATCGGCTATAACCGCTATTATGGCTGGTATTATCCGCAGCCCTTGAAGGCCGCCGAACAACTCGCCGCGCAGATGGACAAGTTCCATATGAAGCACCCGACGCTGCCCATCGCGATCTCAGAATATGGCGCAGGCGGCGCGACAGGTCAGCATAGCGACAACCCGACGGCAGGCTTCGTCAACGCCACCAGTCGCCCGCAGCCCGAGGAATATGAAAGCTGGGTCCACGAACAAAGCTGGCCTGTGATCCGCGACCGGAATTACATCTGGGGCAGCTTTGTGTGGAACATGTTCGATTTCGCTTCTGACTTGCGGAACGAGGGCGATTCCGTCGACATCAATACGAAGGGGCTGGTGAGTTTTGATCGCAAGACAAAGAAGGATGCCTTTTACTATTACAAGGCGCAGTGGAACCCCGAGCCGCTCATTTGGTTGACTGGCAAGCGCTACGTTGACCGCGCCTATCCAGTGATGGACGTCCGCGCCTATTCCAGTTCCGATGAGGCGGTGCTGATGGTCAACGGCAAAATATACGGCGCGGCTAACTGCCCCGATCATGTCTGTGTCTGGCCCGGCGTCGCGCTGCGCCCCGGACCCAATGAAATTTCGGCGACCAATAGCAATGGCAAGGTGATGATTTCGGACAAAACGATCTGGAACGGTCCTGAGACTGGCATGGGTATCCGCATCGATGCAGGGGATATTTCAGGTCGGTTGCTAGCCCTCAACCGTCATTGCGAGCGTAACGAAGCCATCCAGCGCCCAACGACGAACAGTCTGGATTGCCGCGCTCCGCTCGCAATGACGAGGGAAGGGGCACGAGCCCGCCACTTTGGCTCCGATAATTTCGTCACCGGCGGAACTCCTGCCATCCTTAATCCGCGAGGCTTTGGCGGGCGCGGACCGGCCCTGCGAACGATCGCCGCGCCCGACCCCGCACTCTACGACTATTGGCGCGAAGGCGAGGCGTTTAGTTACGCCATTCCCGTGCCAGACGGGACATGGACGGTCACCGTCCACACCTTCGAACCCCGGGCAAATGGCAATGCGATGATGCGTATTTCAGTCGGTGGAAAGATCGTCATGCCAGCCTTCAACGTTCAGAAGGCCGCGGGCGGATCGCTCAAAGGGCTTGCGAAATCGTTTGTGGTCACCGTCAAGGGCGGCGTCCTTAAGCTCGATTTTGCGGCACAAAACGGCCTGGCCGTCGTCGCAGCGATAGAGGTGACGAAATAGCGTTGCTGTTCGCTACCCACAATCTGAACCAAGGACGCCTTGATCAAAACAACGAGAGATATTTCTGCATGAGTTCGTGTCGGCTGCCGATAGATAGTCGCGCGTAGAGGCGTTTGCGGTAGGTGGCGATCGTATCCTCTCCAAGAGATAGGTCGATACTAATTCCAAGGGCCGAAATGCCAAATAATATGCGAGCTGCCACCTGAAGTTCGCGGACCGAGAGCCCCCAGGCTGCTGCTTTGATTTTGGTTTCGATGATTTCGACCGATTCGAATATCTTAACGCCGCGCGGGCGATCCCAGTGGAGCGATGCGTGCTTCGCGCAGATCATAATCAACAGGTCCGCGCTCGTTTTAAGTGACTCGATCTGCGCCGGGGCGAAGAGCCCAAGCTCCTCTGATCGCATCACTGTGACGGCATAAAGATCACCCTCTGAACGCCCATATATCATCGCGCGATCCGCGATATGGAAGTGACGGAGTGCGGTCGTCAAAACGGGATCTTCATCGTTTTCAATCTGGGAGTGAATGAGCGAGGCACCATCTTGCTGTGTTTCCTCTGCGTGGATCAGCTCAGCGTAAGATCGTGGGTGGTGGTGCTTTGGATTGGTGAAGCGCGCCGCGTGGCGTCCGCGCGTACTGGCACCACCCAGAAATTCGGGTCGTCCTGCGCGCATTCGGTAGACGCTGTAGTGTTCGACGCCCGCTAGGACTTGGAGGAAATGAAGCGCCTCATCCTCAAATTGATCAGTACCAAGGGCTCCGATTAGGGAAGTGATTTGCCGCTGCGATGGCGTGACCGCCGCCATCACCTTGCCCATCATCATTCTCCATTTGGAAACCACACACTGATGGCCCTATGGCTATCGGATTGAAGCGGCTGAGTCTACGCTGGCCATTGGAAGGACGGCATATGGACGCGCACACTAATGATCTAACATACCAAGCGCCAGTGCTGCACGGCGACTATCCGACCTTTGTGTCGCTGTTTGCGGCGGCGGCAGACCGGTTTCCCGATACCGAAGCCTATGTCCACTGCGGCGCGCGCATTACTTACTCCAAATGGTATGAGCGCTCCTTGCGCCTAGCAGCGGCTTTTGAAGACCGTGACGTTCGTGCAGGCGATATCGTTCTGATTGGAATTGAGTCGTCTATAGATTTTGCGCTCTGCTTTGCGGCCGCTCAAATCATCGGGGCGATTGCGAGTGGCGTGAACACGAGGCTCGGCTCGCGCGAGATTGCCGCCATCGTTGAACAGACCCAAGCGCCCCTAATGATCCTTGAAGAGGGTGGCAGCGAACCAATAGGCGTGCGCAAAATCATTCGGCGCGGGGACATCGAGTCGCTGTGTCAATCGTCGCGCAAAGCAGAACCGCATCGCGGGGTCGCATCGGATATTGCGGTCATCATTTGGACAAGCGGAACAACGGGGCTGCCGAAAGGGGCCAGTTTCGCGCACGAGAATCTGAGCTGTGCGATCCAAACTGCAGGGCCGATGGCCGAGCCCTTTGCGCGAAAGCTTAGCTCCGTGCCGTTCGCTCACGCGGGCTACATGGCAAAGGCGTGGGAGCAAATTGCCTTCGCGATGACATTGGTAATTTCAGACACGCCGTGGAGTGCAGATGACATGCTCCATTTGCTTGTCGATGAACGGATCAGCATTGCAGGTGCTGTGCCGACGCAGTGGGCTAAACTGCTTGATCATCCCGCAGTCTCCAACGCCGATCTGTCAAACATAAAAGTGGGTATCACTGCAACGGCTCCGGCCCCGCCTGAACTGATCGAGCGCGTAACATGTGTGATCGGGGCGCCGCTCATTGTGCGCTATTCGATGACAGAGTGTCCATCGATGACGGGGACACGAGTTGGAGATAGTGCCGAAGTCCAATATCGGACAGTTGGCCGACCGCAGCCGGGGATTAAACTCAAACTTGTGGGCATGGATGAGAGCAAAATTGGACGCATCGCAGTACAATCGGGCGGAATGATGCGCGGTTATTGGCGCGATCCAGAGCGGACTGCGGCGGCGATACAGGATGGCTGGCTGATCAGTTCTGACCTTGGCCGGTTTAATGGCGACGGAAATCTGATACTCGCAGGACGGGCAGGGGAGATGTATATCCGCGGTGGCTACAATATCTACCCGCTTGAGGTGGAGCGCGTGTTGAGCGAATTGCCTTCAGTTGGTGCGGTCGCGATTGTTGGGGTCGCTGCGCCAAAAATAGGGGAAATAGGCATTGCGTTTGTCGTTCCTTCCGATCCCGAATGCCCGCCGAGTTTGGCGGCGCTGCGAAATCACATCAGGGGACAAATCGCTGACTATAAGGCGCCAGACCAGCTCATGCTGCTCGAAGCGCTGCCCCTGACGCCGATGATGAAAGTAGACAAGGCGGCATTGCAAGCGCTCGTTTGAAGCGAGATCTCGATCACAGGCCCTGGTTGTGTCTCTCTCGCTGCGGCCCTTTTCGTTTACTCTGCAATAGGTTCAGTCCCTGCAGACTTATTCCAATGCCGCAAACTCGGTCGTCGCCAGCCCACCCATGGCGTCGGCCATCAGCGTGGCTTCGCGGGCGACATGGGCGTTGGCGAGCGGGTAAGCCTTAGCGTTGTCGAGTGCCCCAGCGCGTACCGCCTCACAAAAAGCCTTCCACGCGCTCGCATGATCCGCGAAGTCACTGCACAGCGCAGCACCAATTTCGATCCGTTCGGCTTCCAGAAACTTGGCCTCATACCTCTCACAATCGCGCCACCATTTGATCAATCGCGCGAGCCCCTTGGACTTTGCTGCCGCTTGCTGATCAGCAATGCGGGGAACGATTATGTTGCGCAGATCCGCGAGCGCGATTTCGAAGCTGCGGTGGTGTGGGCCTTGTGGGGCGTCTGGGAGTGCAACCCGATCCAGCCTCACGCCACCCGCTTCGGCGAGCGCCTCGCTCAACACACGACGGTGTATGGTCGTGTAGACCATATTCATGCCGAGGTTGGGCGGCGGTGTGTTCGGGTCAACATAGCGGTTAGGGCGGGCAAAGCTCGTTTGGAATAGCAGGCGCCAATAGCGGACGCGGGCGAGATCAACCATAGTGCCGCTGGCTGCCTCATAGGCTGCAAATGCTTCTGCTAGCGGCACAAAGGGCTGGAACAGCATCCTTAGGCAGAGCATGGCGAGATCGGCCATCGGGTCGCCGTAATGGACCAATTCCCAATCGAGCAGGATTGTAACTGCGCCGTTCTCGAACAGAAAATTGGCGGGGCCGGCATCGCCGTGTACAATGACGGGATCAACCGTGTCGGCAGGCACATTCTCCTCCAACCAGTCGAGCGAGAGGTGGATGAGCGGATCCCATGCCGCGCCGCTGTTCCGCTCACGCATGCCAGCGAGACGATTGGCGATTTCCAACGGTGGGCGCAGCACCGGTCCCATACCCTCAACCGGCGTCTTCCCAATATCAATGCTGTGGAGTTGCGCCAATTGCTTCATGAAATCAGTTGCAACTGCTTTCCGTTCTTCGGGTGTGATGAGTTTGTTGAAATTTGCCTCCCCGCCGACAAACCCGCCCAGTAAAGCGCGCTTTTCGGGGATCGCGGCGATAAAGGGAGCAGTGCGGACGCCTGCGCCTTTTAAAGGGCCAGAAAGCGCGCGAATGATGGCGGCCTCGCGCAGAAACGACGCATCATCGCCTGCACCCGCACGGTAGACATCGTAATTCAAATAGGCGCGCTGGATACGTCCGTCAGACCATGTCAGATCAATCTCTGCGCCTTCGCGCGAGGCTCCACCGCCGCCACGCGGGGTAATCGCCGTGATTGTTGCCCCTGTCGCCGCCTCTAGTGCATCGGCTAGCCCGTCGGGCAACATAGCCTTCATCCGACCAACTTGAGTGCATCAAGCATTCGGATGAAATGGTCTCCTTGCCAAACATCTTGATCCTCACCCCAGCCGATCTTCCCGTCAAAGTCCCAACGCATCAGCTGGTTGGTGCCGTAACCCGCTTCGCTCATTCGGCTGACGGCGAAGCCTTCCGCTTCCATTGTCCGTCCCGTTTGATCTGTAAGCTCCACCTGCATATGCGTGCACCAGCCGCTGAGAGGATCGCGGAAGCTACGCATCCGGCACTTGGACTTATCGAGCGCGGAGAACATGCCGCCCCGCAAAACATAGCCCGCGTTCATCGGGCTCCAACCTTGCGCGTTGCCATCAGCTGGTCGGCAGAAGCCCAGAAAGCCAGTGTCGCCGCCCGCGTGGCCGAAGATATATTGGATGCGCCCGCGCCCGCGTTCGCGCTCAATTTCGCGCCAACGCGGCCCGCCGGGATGCTTCACTCGGGCGAGATCGCTCTCATAGATTTTGGGGCTGGCGGAATGCGGCCCGCCGCGCGGCCCCCATGTCCGGTCGCGCACACTGTAGCAATCGAGTGGGATTACTTCGCCACGTAACGTCATCGTACCGAGCACATGGCCGACCTGATCAAAATGCGGGGTCGTCATGAACGGCGGCTCGCCCGGCTGCGCTCGGTGGGGCGGGTGGCTGCCGGTAAAGGTGAAATCGAGCGCGAAGTTGCGGGGTTTATCCTCGTAGGTGATGTGGTATTTTATGCCCGGTTCGAGCATCTTGAGGCTGTGCCCGCCACCGGGGAACGTGATGTCACGAAGGTCCGGATCGCCCTCCATCGGCACTTCCTCCGCCTTCCGGTAATAGGCCATCCGCGCGGGGTCATAGCCGCTATCATCCCACACGAATACGCGCCACGTGACGGTCTTGCGGTTGGGATAATAAGGCGCATGAATCCAGCCGCCGAGCTTGCGTTCGGGCACATTCCACGACCACCAATTGGTCTCGGTTTCAAACGGATCGTCGGAGAGTGTGTGGTAGCCATCGTCTTCGGGTTTGAAGCTGAGGTCGTCAGACATTGGATTTACCTGCCTGCCTTTGCGAGGAGCGAAGCCACGAACCAATCCACAATACACCGCCGCTGGATTGCCGTGCTGCGCTCGCAATAACGATCTGATTCATGCCCGATCTAGCCACCTAAACATCCCAAACCAATGGAAGATTGCGGATCGAGAGAAGCCCCGGGACGACGCTCGTATCCGACCCCGGCTTGATTCGGAACGTTGGCACCCGCTTGAAAAACTCTTCAAGCAAAATACGCAGTTCGCGCCTGGCGAGATGTGCACCAAGGCAAAGGTGGACGCCGCCAATCAGAGTATAGTGTCGGTTGGCCTGACGGGCTGGATCAAAGAGGTGACCATTTTTAAACTGATCGGGATCGAAATTGCCTGCCGCAGTGAGACACTGGATTGAATCGCCCGCCTTCATCGCCGTGCCGTGCCATACAATGTCTTTGGTCAAGGTCCGATTTGAATAGACAAGCGGCTGGGTGCGCAAAAATTCCTCAACCGCCGAGTTGATCAGGCTCGGGTCGGCGCGGAGTTGGGCTTGCAGCGCTGGCTGAAGCGCCAGCCGGCGAAACATCTGACTGATCGTCGATGCCACCGTATCAAGTCCGCCCAGCCACAGCAGCCAGACCATCCCCATCTGCTCATCTTCAGTGAAGGGCGTGCCTTCGGACATACCGTGGACGATCTTGCTGGTCAGCCGGTCATCGGGGCTGGTCCGCCTATCCGCCATAAAAGCGCGCAGCCAATCGATCACTTCGCGCATCGCCTTCATCGACACGTCCATGTCGTTGGCGTGGAGGATAGCCCATTCCCAATCGAGAAATGTCTCGAACATGTCCCTTGGAAAGCCCATCATATCCATAAAGACATGGACCGGGTAAACCCGCCCGAAATCCCATGCGATATCAACTTCACCTATGTCCGCAAAAGCATCGATCATTTCGATCACAACTGTGCGAACCTGCTTCTCCATCTCGATCATCGAGACAGGCGAAAAAAACGGGCTCAGGAACTTGCGGTATTTGCCGTGCTCTGGCGGATCCATGGCGAGCGGCAGCGTGTGAAACGTCTCGCCAATCGCTGCTTGAAATTCTGCGACGCCGACGGTGGAAAAAGTTTCGTGCTCCTCGTAGACGCGTTGGATGTCTTTATAATGCGAGACGACCCACGCCCCTGCCGGGCCGCCAAGGCGGGGCAGGGGATCATAAAGGATAGGTGGCACGTCCGGATTCAGCAGCCAAGCACAAGGTGAATAGGGCTCGACCAGATCATTTGTTTCGCGTCCCATCGCCCATTGCAGATCAACGAGCAGCTCTGGCGGAACATGGGCTGGCGCGGGGAGCGTGCTCCGGATGGACTCAAGTGTGCGGGTCATGACAGGTTTGGCTCCTGATAATGCCGCCCGAGCAGAACAGCCTTAATATTGCCGCCGGTCTGGAAACAGCGGATGAGCAGATAGGAAAATGTGAACAGCGCGCCGCCCGTGACGGCGAGAAGTGCAAAAAGCACACTCAGTGCACGGTTCGCATTTGACCAAAACATCCATGCCCCGACCAGCAGCAGGTGCAAGCTGAAATCCATATTGAACTGGGCGCGCCAAGGATGCGCCATATCGCCGAAGAAAAAATCTCCCGCTTTGTCGAGGCCAAGTTGTTGCCCCGCCTGTAAGGTGAGCCAAGCCATGACAAGGACTCCGGCAGCTAGGGCAATGCGAAAAACGGTCATTCGTTCACCCCCCCCGGAACGCGATGGATTTGATATAAGTGAATTCATTCAGCCCATCGACGCCGTATTCGCGACCGTAGCCAGAGCGTTTAATCCCGCCAAACGGTGCGTGGCTAGACATGCTACCGCCGCCGCCATTGATCCCGACGCCGCCCGTGCGCATTTGCAGCGCCATCTGATAGGCGAGGCCAACATTGGCGGAAAATATACCGCCGCCCAGCCCGAAATCGCTATCATTGGCGAGTGCTACAGCTTCGTCATCGCTATCAAAGCCGATCACCACACCTATAGGGCCAAACACTTCTTCCTGCGCGATGCGGCTGGAATTGCTAACATTGGTGAAGAGGGTTGGCTCATAGTAGAAGCCCTTATCAAACCCGTCCGGGCGCTTGCCGCCGGTGACGAGGGTTGCGCCTTCATCAAGCGCGATCTGGACATAATCCTCGCTCCGTTTGCGCGCGACTTCGCGGATGAGGGGGCCGTACATCACCGAGGGATCCGCTGGATTGCCGATCTTCACATGGCCGATCATGCCCGCGACCATCTGGGTAAATTGTTCGCGGATCGAATTGTGGACGAGCATCCGCGTGGTGAGCGCGCAGCCTTGGCCGCAGTGGGTGATGAAGCCACCAAGTGCGGCCTGCGCTGCTTCCATCATATTAGCGTCAGACCGGATTATCAGCGCGGACTTGCCGCCGAGTTCCATCAGGCAACGTTTGAGGGTAGGAGCGGACTGCGCCTGGATCATCGACCCACCCTTGTCTGATCCGGTGAAGCTGATCAGATCGACGCGCTTATCGGTGGTGAGCAATGTTCCCGCTTCGATGTCGCCGGTCACGACGTTGAGCACGCCCTTAGGTAGGCCGACGTCATGCGCGATCTCGCCAAGTATGAGCGCCTCAATCGGGGTGTAGGGCGAAGGCTTGAGCACCACCGTACAGCCCACAGCCATTGCAGGAATGATCTTTCCAATATTGAGAAAGAAGGGAAAATTATACGGCGTGATCGCGGCGACAACGCCCATCGGTTCGCGCGAGATGACACCGGCACCAAGCGTCAGTGAGCCTTGCATATTGGGGTTCACTTCGGTCGGAAGAGGCGTGACGGCGGGACGAGCGGAAATCTCAACCATATGCCGCGCGTGCTGCATCGGGATCCCATATTGCAGGAACTGGGCGAGCATCTGCGTCGATCCGGCTTCCGCAACGATCAGGCTGATAATCTCATCCTTGCGGCGGTCAATCTCGTCGAGGAACTCGGTGAGCTTGGCAATCCGTGCGGCTTGGGGCAGACGCGGCCATGGCCCGGTGTCAAACGCCTCACGCGCGGCCCCGATGGCATCGCTCACCATTGCCGCTGTGCCGACCGGGGCCATCATGATCAGGCTTTCATCTGCCGGATTGATCACCGCTTCGCTATCTGGTGCCTTTACAAACTCCCCGTCGATATAGAGCGCATCCGCATGTTTCAAAAAGGCCATTAGCTTGTGATCCTATCCGATTGTAATGCTATGGTTGACTGACCTCACTCACTAGGTGAGATATGTTACAAGTCAAGAATTCAAAGGATAAGCCGAATGTATGATGTGATGGAAGGCGTAAAAGTGATTGAGGTCGCAGAACACACATTTGTGCCGGCTGCGGGCATGATCCTTGCCGATTGGGGCGCTGATGTGATCAAGATCGAGCGGACGAGCGGCGGTGGAGATCCGGGGCGCTCTCTGCCGATTCCGGGGAGCAGTGCAAATGGCTTTTCCATGTTTTTTGAGGCGGGTAATCGCGGCAAACGTTCGGTGCGGCTTGATCTCACGCAGGCGGCGGGGCGGGAAATTCTCTATAAAATGGTTGCTGGCGCGGACGTGTTTATCACCAATTTGCGGGCCGATGCGCGGAAAAAACTAGGCATCGAGCCCAACGATTTGATAAAGCACAATCCCAAGCTGATTTACGCGCGCGGCACGGGCTACGGCATTCACGGGCCGATGGCGAATGACGGCGGGTTTGATTTTCCCTCCTCGTGGTGCCGCTCAGGATCTGGCTATATGCAGACCCAGCCCGATGGCTTCCCGCCCTCTCAACCCGGTTCGGTCGGTGATCTAGGCGGCGGCGCAACGCTGGCCGGTGCGATTTCGGCAGCGCTTTTTCGGCGCGAACGGACGGGGAAGGGCGCGATTGTTGATAATGCGCTCTATCTCTTTGGCATTTACTTGATGTCGCAATCGATGGTCGCCGCGAGCTTAGGAATGAAACGCACGGTCGGGCCGGGGCCCGATCAGGCGGGCAATCCGCTGGTCAACCTTTACAGGACTAAGGATGGTCGCTGGATCAACTTGTGCCTCCTCAACGAAAGCTGGTGGGCCGATCTCTGCCGTCATCTAGGTCATGAGGACTGGATCGATGATCCGCGCTATTTGAACAATAAAGTGCGGTTTGAACATAGCGCTGACCTCAACGCTGCTATTCAGGGCGTGTTTGAGAAGGAGGATTATGAAGTTTGGCTCAAGCGGCTGGCAACGCTCCAAGGCGTTTGGGCCCCACTCCAATCGCCCGAAGAAGTGATCGCCGACAATCAGGCGCTGACGAACAGCTTCATTTCCGAAGTGACAGCCGAAGATGGGCGGAGCTATAGCGCCGGCGTTTCTCCCGCACAATTCGATGAGGCACCAATTGGGGCATTGCGTGCGGCCCCTGCGTACGGCGCGCACACAGAGGCTGTGTTGAGGGAGATGGGGCTGGGAGATGGGGAGATGGCCATGCTAAGAGCTGACGGGGTGGTGTAGCTTTCTCAGATCAACACACTAACCAAATTCCCGGCACCGAGATTTTTCATCTTGTTGAGAGCTGTCAGGCGCTAGTTGAGCGTGCCAGCCCCCGATGCGCGATGAAATCAGGCGAAAGCGGCGGGATGGGCAGACTTAGACTTTCTGCAATGATCTGGGTGGCTGTATTGTCGCAGCCGAAGCGCGTGTCGGGAGCAAACTTGCCACTGGCGATGCCCATATCGGCGGCGCGGATCATTGTGGTTGCCATGAAGAACGCCCCCATCAACATGAA
>JBEGTP010000077.1:0-6834 GCA_041179365.1 Pseudomonadota bacterium | reverse complement strand
GCCATTGATCGAAAGCGGCGGCGCAAAATAAATGCCATGATGATGGCCGTAGCGCCGTAGGAAAGCCAAATCTGGGTCTGTGGATCCATTTTACGCTACTCCTTTCGCGCAGCCTCACTCTGCAGCTAACGCCAATTCCGGCTCTTTCCAAACCAATACCGGTTTTCGCGCCGCCAGTGTCTCATCCAAGCGGCGGCGCGGCGCGAAATGCGGCGCTGATTTGAGGCTTTCATCGCCTGCCTTGGCCCGCCCCGCGACACTGCGCATCGCGCCGATAAACTGATCAAGCGTCGCTTTGCTCTCTGTTTCCGTCGGTTCAATGAGCATCGCACCGTGCACAACAAGCGGGAAATAGACCGTCATCGGGTGATAGCCCTCATCGATCAGGCCCTTGGCAATGTCGAGTGTCGAAAATCCTTCTGCGAGCCCATTGTCGGAAAACAGGGCCTCATGCATGCACGGGCCACTTGCCGCGAAGGGCGCGTCGAGCACATCTTCGAGGCTGCGCAAGACGTAATTGGCGTTGAGCACGGCATCCTCGGCCACTTGGCGCAGACCATCCGCACCGTGGCTGAGGATATAGGCAAGCGCCCGTGTAAACATGCCCATCTGGCCGTGAAAAGCGACCATGCGGCCAAAGCTTTGGGTCTCCCCTGCGCCTTCTTCTTCGATCAGTTCGAAAACACCGTTACGTTTCTCGACGAACGGCAACGGCGCAAAAGGGGCGAGCGCCTTGGAGAGAACCACCGGACCAGAACCCGGGCCGCCGCCACCATGCGGCGTGCTGAAGGTCTTGTGCAAATTGATGTGCATCGCATCAATCCCAAGATCACCGGGACGGACCCGGCCGACGATGGCATTGAAGTTTGCGCCGTCGCAATAAACAAAGGCCCCCGCCGCGTGGACGAGATCGGAAATGGCCTTCATGTCGCGCTCAAAAAGACCACAAGTGTTGGGGTTCGTAATCATCACCCCCGCCACATCGGGCCCAAGCCGCGCTGAGAGCGCGCCAAGGTTTACCCGCCCCTCGGGTGTCGCAGGTATATTTTCCACGGCGTAACCAGCAAACGCCGCTGTCGCTGGATTGGTGCCGTGGGCACTTTCAGGAACGAGAATCACAGCGCGGGCATCTCCTCGCGCTTCAAGTGCGGCCCGGATCGCGAGGATCCCACAAAGCTCACCATGCGCACCCGCTTTAGGAGACATAGCGACCGCTTCCATGCCGGTTAACGTCACGAGCCAATGCGCCAGCTCATAAATCACCGTGAGCGCACCTTGCGTCGTTGAGGTCGGCGCGAGGGGGTGAATATCGGCAAAGCCTTTCATGCGCGCGATCTTTTCGTTGAGGCGCGGGTTGTGCTTCATAGTGCAGCTGCCAAGCGGAAAGAAGCCGAGATCAATGGCGTAATTCTGGCGGCTAAGGCGCGTATAATGGCGGATAGTTTCAGGCTCAGACAAGCCGGGGAGCCCAATGGCGCGCGCGCGAGCAAGAGAACCGAGGCGGTTCGCCTGTTCCGCCCGCCCCTCTTGCTTAAAAGAGAGAGGGAGACCCTCAAAATCAATACCCGTCGAGTGCGCATCCCCAATCTCAAAGATCAGCGCTTCCTCAAGCATTAAGGCGCGGTTGCCGGTATGAGTGGCGGGTGCATCGCCATCGTATTGCATCATCTCGGGTTTCCATCCGCTTTCGTTCAAATTCACGATAAGATCTCCTGCAAAGCCGTTGCAAAGGCTTCAACATCGTCTGGGGTGACAACTTCCGTCACGGCGACCACGAGCCCTCGCTCAAGCTCCCCATTGTCTGGGTAGAGCCGACCAAGCGAAACGCCGCCAAGGATTTTGCGATCTGCCAAGGCGCGAACAACGGGCCGCGCTTCTGTCGGGAGCTTGAGTGTGAACTCGTTGAAGAAGTGCTCATTGATCACACTGACGCCCGGGATTTCGGCGAGGCGATTTGCCGCTGCGCACGCAGTGGCGTGGTTGATGTGCGCAAGCTCGCGCAAGCCGCATTCGCCAAGCAACGTCATGTGGATGCTAAACGCCAATGCGCACAGCCCGGAGTTGGTGCAGATATTCGAAGTCGCCTTTTCGCGCCGGATATGTTGTTCACGCGTTGAAAGTGTGAGAACGAAGCCCCGCTTCCCCTCTGCATCGATCGTCTCACCGCAAAGCCGACCCGGCATCTGCCGTACAAATTTTTCTTTGCAGGCAAAGAGGCCCACATAAGGGCCGCCAAATTGTAAACCGACACCAATCGACTGGCCTTCGCCAACGACGATATCCGCACCCATTTCGCCGGGCGATTTAAGCGCGCCAAGGGCGACAGGTTCAGTGACCACAGCGATCAACAGTGCGCCGGCTTCATGACACTTTGCCGCCATTGCAGTCATATCCTCGATCCGCCCAAGAATATCAGGATATTGGACGACGACGCAGCTCGTTTCGCTATCAATCATGTCGATCAGCCGCGCACTGTCTGTCGCTTCAAAACAAGGCAGCGCCGTATCCAGCGTATCGCCCGTGTATTTCGCCATTGTCTTGCACACGCTGACGTAATGGGGATGAAGCCCAGAGGAAATCAGCGCCTTTTTCCGCTTGGAAATTCGCCCCGCCATACCAACGGCTTCCCAGCATGCTGTCGAACCATCATACATGCTGGCATTCGCCACATCGCATCCAAAAAGCCGTGCCACTTGCGTTTGAAATTCAAAGAGCATCTGCAGCGTGCCCTGTGCGATTTCCGGCTGATAGGGCGTATAGGCGGTCAGAAATTCTCCGCGCTGGATCAGATGATCAACGCTGGCAGGGATGTGGTGCTTATAGGCCCCAGCTCCAAGAAAAAACGGGTGATGCGACGCGGCCATATTTTGTCTCGCAAGAGCGCTAAAATGGCGCTCCACCGCCATTTCACTCTGGTGCAGTGGCAATTCCGCGATTGCCGCGGTGAGCCGTGCCTCAATCGGAACATCGACAAAAAGATCATCAATGTTCGTCGCTCCAATAGCAGCGAGCATCGCCGTGCGATCTGGTTGGGTAAGTGGGAGGTACCGCATCAAAGGCCTTCCACGAAGGCCTGATAGGCGGCAGCATTCATCAAGCCATCGAGTTCGCCCGGATCCGACAGCCGCAACTTGAAGAACCAGCCTGCACCCTCAGGATCGGTGTTAACAAGGGCGGGATCACCCTCCAAAGCTGCGTTGCCTTGCGTTACAGTTCCACTAACCGGCGCATAAACGTCTGACGCGGCCTTTACAGACTCAACCACTGCTGCATCACCACCTTTGGAAACCGCAGTATTTGCTGAGGGCACCTCGACAAATACGATGTCACCCAGCTGGCTTTGCGCATAGTCTGTAATGCCTACAGTTGCGCTTTCGCCATCAACTTCAATCCATTCATGTTCAACTGTAAAATAGCGGTTCATTTTGGGGCTCCTCGACGGACATAGTGATGGGGGACAAAAGGCATTGGGGTTGGAATGAGACCGATGCGCTTGCCACGCACTTCAGCTTCTAAATTGGTACTATTGGTTGCAATATATCCCATTGCGAGCGGCACTTGCAGGCTTGGTGAGAAACCACCTGAGGTGATCACACCAACTTGCGACGCGCCCGAAAAAATGAGCGCGCCCTCGCGAACCGGCTGGCGGCCTTCGACGAGAAAGCCGGTGCGTCGCTTAGAAACGCCGTCTGAGAGGGCGGCGAGGATGCGATCCGCTCCGGGAAATCCGCCTCCAGTGCGTCGGCGCTTTGATATAGCGAACGCAAGATCGCCCTGCACGGGGTCAACCCCCTCGTCCAAATCATGGCCATAGAGCGGAAGTCCTGCCTCAAGCCGCAGCGAGTCGCGTGCGCCAAGGCCGATAGGCTTCACTTCCGGTTGGGCACAAAGCGCGTCTGCAAGCGCCGCAACTGCCTCGGTCGGCACTGAAATTTCGAATCCATCTTCGCCGGTATAGCCTGAGCGACTAATCCACAGCGGCTCATGGCCCCAAAGAAAGCTACTCGCCTCCATGAAGCACAGCTGGTCTACGCCCGGCACGACGCGCATCAAGGCATCAACCGCCTTGGGCCCCTGTAACGCCAAAAGCGCGCGGTCTTCCATGTGTGACAATGTGATTTCATCGGGCAAATGCTCGCGGAGATGGCCGATATCATCCCACTTCACTGCGCCGTTAACGACCAGATACAGCCCCATCGGCGTGCGGGTGATCATGAGGTCATCGAGTATCCCACCGTCTTCATTCAGGAGCAGCGAGTAGCCCATACGGCCTTCGTTGAGTGCGACTACATCGCGTGGCACCAAGGCCTCTAGGGCTGCATCAACACCCTCTCCTGAGAGCATGAGCTGACCCATGTGGCTGACATCAAACAGCCCAGCGCTTTCCCGCGTCCAGAGATGTTCTGCGAGAATTCCTTCATATTGGATGGGCATCGAATAGCCCGCAAAGGGCACCATTCGTGCGCCTTGAGCCTCATGCCAAAGCGCAAGCGGCAGGGCCTGCGTGGCGGGTACTTCTTCTGAAATATTGTATGTGTCGCTCACTAATTTGGCCTTCGTACAGAGTAACGCCGATAAACGGCGCCCCCTCTGTCACGGAACCTGAGAGCTTACATGGGCCAAGGCCCAATCCCCTTCGGTGGCTCCTGCTGACGCAGAAACGCTTTCCAGAGTGTCGCAAAAGCCAAAACGGTCCTTTTGCCTGAGAGATTCCGGGGCGGTTGCTCCTTCGGCGATTGGGGGCTCACCCAATGCTCTCCCGCTTCGTCAGCGACTGAACCCCAATGGCCAGCTAGGCGAGTCGAGTCAACTCCCCATCAGCGCCGCAGCACGTTCGCGCCACCCGCCAAACAAATGGGGCATATCGCGCAAAACGGGCAATGCTGCCGGGTCGCGCTTGTGATCACCTGCGATGAGCAGGCCGAAGACACGCTCTACAGTCCAATCGGGTTGCGGACGATCAACGAGAGACAATAAGTCGCCGCGTTTGGCTTCTCCCTCCTCAATAACACGGTAGTACCAGCCGCTGCGGCGCTCGCGCACCATTATTGCCGGGAGCGTCGCCCATTCCATAAAATGGCCCTGCTTCCAGCAGGGTTGCCGCCCCTGACTGATTTCGACCAGCGCCGAGCCAAGCTGGAATCGATCCCCAATGCAAACCATCGCTTCAGTAATATCGCGTGTCGATACATTTTCACCAAATGCACCCGCTACGTCGAGTAACGGGTGCTCTGCGGCGCATGCGCGCCAAAAATCATAGTGATCAGCGGGATAATGGTGAAGCGCTTTATCTGGTCCGCCGTGGACGCGCCGATCAGCCTGTTCGTCGCCAACCAATCCGCGACAGGTCACTTTCACAGAACCGTCAGTTTCAACTTTGCCAATCGCGCTCAATTCGCCGCGCGCGAATGGCTTTGCCTTCCCCGCCAGAAGCGCGAGGATGGGCGCCCGCACTAACGTGTCGCGTTATACTGAAGTTGGGCTTGTGTCAGCTGAAAGCCGATCAACAACTCAAAACTCGCGCGCGCGACGGCCGCTTTGACTTCTGGATCTGCCATCGGGTCAAGCGCCGCATCAAGTTCTCCTGCCTTACGTTTTCGCCGAATGCGCTCCTCAATTTCAGGCGGTAAAGTCGCCGCGCTGCGATTGATCGCCGCGCTAGCACTGCCCGTTATCGATCCGCGCAATTGCCCATCAGCGAATCGAACAGTGACACTGCCAATGCGCTTGGAGACCACGATACGACCGCCTTGAACCACAGTCGCGAAATAGGGCAGCGTGATATCGCGCGCGCCCGTCGCGTTTGTTCTGCGCGCCTGAACGTCAAAATTTGCATTGGCTACAACATCAGCCCCCACATCAGCGCACGTCGATTTAACGTTGGTGATGTTTGCTACAACGTCAATCGCACGCGAATCGCTGCTATTTTCTGGGCTAAAAATCGTTATGTCCCCAGTGTATGTCGGCACAGCGACCGCTGGACAGGCAGAACGAACAACATTTATGCCGCCCGTCGAATCAAACTCCCCTTCGCGTGAACATCCCATCACAATCAGCGGGGAAAGCAGGCAAGCAGCGCGGATGGTTTTGCGAAAATTCACAGAAAAAACCTCAAAACTAGGATAAGCGACCTCCCGTATAGGAACCGGCTTTCGCTGCTGCAAGCAATCGCGTAGGGAAAGCGCGAAATGACGGATTCCAGACCTCCTCTGCGACTTTTGATCGCGGCTCCCCGTGGCTTTTGTGCAGGCGTTGATCGCGCGATCATGATCGTCGAACGCGCGATTGATAAATACAGCGCCCCAATCTACGTCCGACACGAGATCGTGCATAATAAATATGTCGTCGATTCCTTGCGTGGCAAGGGCGCAATTTTTGTCGAGGAGCTTGATGAGGTGCCGGATGGCAAGCCCGTGGTCTTTTCCGCTCACGGCGTTCCAAAAGCAGTACCGGCACAAGCGACGGAACGTGGGCTCGAATGGCTTGACGCAACATGCCCCCTGGTTTCCAAAGTTCACCGTCAAGCGGAGCGGCTGGTTGAAAGTGGCCGTCATATTCTCTTTGTTGGTCACGCAGGCCATCCTGAAGTCATTGGAACACTCGGACAGGTTCCCAAAGGGGCAATGACGCTTGTTGAGACGGTTCAAGACGTCGCGTCGCTTGATTTAGCTTCGAATGCTTGCCTCGCCTATCTTACCCAAACAACCTTGTCGGTTGATGATACCGCAGAGATCATTTCGGCACTCAAAGCTCGTTTCCCCGAGATCAAGGGGCCGAAGGCAGAAGACATTTGCTATGCGACATCAAACCGCCAAGCCGCCGTCAAAGCGCTTT
>JBEGTP010000076.1:0-6832 GCA_041179365.1 Pseudomonadota bacterium | reverse complement strand
TTCCGTGAAGAAATTCGCACTTGGGTCCGCGCCAATCTACCTGGCGACTTGGCAGAAAAATCGCGCAGCCAGTTTCACCTGAGCTGGTATGACATGTCACGCTGGGTCGCTCTGCTCAACGCCGATGGCAAGGGTTGGGGCGTACCAAACTGGAGCATCGCACAAGGCGGGCCGGGTTGGAGCCTCTTACAGCAATATAATTTTGAGGAAGTGCTGATTGAAGAAGATGCTCCGCCCATTGACGTTGGCGGTGCAAAGATGATTGGGCCCATCATAAACAATTTCGGCTCGCCCGATCAAATCGAACGCTTCATCAATCCTTGGAAGGAAGGAAAACAGCGGTACGCGCAAGGATTTTCCGAACCCAACGCGGGTTCAGATCTCGCTGCGATCTCTACTACTGCCGTGCGGGACGGTGATGACTACATCATCAATGGGCATAAAATATGGACGTCGGGCGGCCACTCTGCCGACTGGATATATTGCCTCGTCAAAACGGATATGGCTGCAAAACAGCGCGGCATATCGCTCATCATGGTCCCCCTTAACGTCCCGGGCGTAACAATCCGTCCGATCATCGATATCGCCGAGGAGCATAACCTCAACGAAGTCTTTTTCGACGACGTCCGCACGAGTGCCACAAATCTGATCGGCGAGGAGAATAAAGGCTGGACCTATGCCAAGAGCTTGCTCGAGAGTGAACGCGCACTTTCGGGTGAGGCTCCGCGCAACCGCCGCTATCTCCAAGTCCTCAAAACGATCGCAAAGGATCGAACTCGCTGCGGCAGACCGCTGATTGATGACCCTGCGTTTGGCGCGCGCATTGCCCAGCTTGAATCGGATTTGAACAGCCTCGAATGGATGACTTTACGAGCGCTTACTGCAAAGGCCGGCGGCGACTTCGCTCTCCCGCTCGGCTCTATCCTGAAAGTGCGCGGTTCCGAGCTGCTCCAAAAAATTACTGAGATGCACATCGAAGCGCTTGGCGATCACGGCCATTATGTGCATCACTATGATGATGCCCCCGGATCCATCCCCGGTCCCGACTATGCGCCGGGCCTGCTCAATGATTTCATGTATCGCCGTGCCACTACAATCTATGGCGGATCCAACGAAATCCAACGCACCATTATCGCGCGCCAATTTTTGGGACTATAGTCAATGAATGACACACCTCCACACGGTAGCGGCTGGACCTACACGCCCTCCAGCAGCCCTGCCGTCAACCACCTCGGCAAAATCTGGAGCAAGGAAATCACCCGCACCGACGGTATTATAGAATACCACAACGCCATTCTTGTTGCGCCGCATCATTGCAACACCTGGGAAATGACGCACGGCAGCTTCATCGGCGCACTCGGGGAAATCGCAGCGCCCGGCGGCTATATTGCGGGCGGTCCACCCGTGGTGATCATCGACTTGAACATGCACTTTATTGGCACCGCCAAAGCAGGCCAATGGATAGAAATGTTGGGCACGATCAACCGCAGAACCCGCAGCCTTGTGTTCGCCGAAGGACGCGGGACGGCGGACGGAGTACTGGTGTTCACAGCAACGGCGATCCACAAGATTGTGGGAGGCTAGGCTTAGCCTGCACGCGCTGACACAAAAAGCGGCACGTTTTCACTGGCTATAAATCGGATGTTTCATCATCAAGGTAAAAAGAGCCAACTAGAAACGTAAGCGTTCAAAACTTGATCTCACACCTCTGCCACACCAACCCCCTCTCGCGATTTCAAGACGACGATCGGCCCCTTAAACTCCACCGGGCGCGCAACTATCGAACAGGCATGCTCGCCGCATTCGCGGTCTGTTAGCCAGCTTTCTTGGGCCACATCACGCTTGCTTGCGCCATTGACCATCGAGACGATTTGCATCTGCCGCACGGTCCTTTCACGGCATTCTTTGGCGAGGCCGCGATAGAAGTTGCGCAAGCCCGCTTGAACGATGGATTGGTGCGTTCCGTTGGGTGGAATCCAGTCGGCCATCCCTCCGCCCATACCGAGCAGTACGCCGTCCGCTGTCAACACATCAAGTGCCGCCCGCGCTGCGTTAAAATGGCTCAAGATATTGCTGCGAAATAACGCCACTAAACTCTCGTCATCATTCTCAAACAAAGGCCTAAAGCGGGCGGGCGCATTGACCGAAACAATTACAGCGTCGAGCCCGCCCATCTCAGCACACGCGTTGACCATCAATTTGGCAGCGGCCTCCGGCGCGCCAACATCACCAACAAGCGGGACAACCCCTGTGTACTGTGCTGCGACGGCCTCTAGTTTCGCCAACGTCCGCCCAGCTGCGCACACTATCCACCCTCGCGCCGCAGCCGCAGAAACAATCCCCTGCCCCACATCACCACTTGCGCCCACCACTAAAATCTTCTTCATTAGTCTCATCCTCTCGCCAAATGCAGTAACCCCAAATACAGCAATTCAGCTACACATATGTGTTAGTCATGGGCCATCTCTCATTCCCCATTTGCGTCATAAGTTTCACCGCATAGGATTGTGGAGACTGAAAGGCGTGACCGAAGCAAATGACTGAACTTGTTTTGACAGAAGTGCGCGATCACATCGGGATTTTGACGCATAACGATCCAGATCGGCGCAACGCGCTGAGTGTCGAGATGCGCCTAGCTGTCGCCAAGGCACTGCGTGAGCTTTTCCGCGACGATGAGTGCCGCGCCATTGTGCTTTGCGGCGCTGGCGGAACGTTCTGCGCAGGTGGCGATATGAAATCGCAAATTTCAAACCTCGACGAGCCCGCCGCTGTGCGCACCCCGCGTATGCTTTCGATGATGCACGATATTATCCGCCTGATCGCAGAAGGAAGCAAACCGGTTATTGCGGCTGTCGATGGTCACGCGTCGGGTGCAGGCCTTTCGCTCGCGGTGGCCTGTGACTACATCATCGCCGGGCCAACGGCAAAATTCTGCGCGTCGTTTGGCCGCGTTGGGCTTGTGCCAGATGCGGGATTGCTTTGGTCTTTGCCCCGTAAAATCGGCACCGTCGCTGCCCGAAACGTGATGCTAACGGCTGCGGTGCTTAATCGGGATTTTGCTTTGCGCATCGGCATTGTCGATATGGAGGCGAATGCTGGCGAGACGCTCTCCACGGCTATCGAGATTGCGCATAATTATCTACGCGTCGCCCCGCTCGCTGCGGCGCACATCAAGGAGTTGATGAGTGGGCAGCCGCTCTCGCTTGAAGAGGCAATTGCCGCTGAATTACGGATTCAGCCACTGCTTACGGGCAGCGACGACTATATGGAAGCGCGCGCCGCCTTTGCGGAGAAACGCCCACCCCGTTTCATCGGCCGTTGACCTGCGCTTCAGACCAGCTTGAAAACAGGTACAAAGACATCCTCATTCTGTTCGAACGCGACTTCAACCGGCGCGCCGATTTTCACCCCTTCAACATCATCCGCGATGATCCGTGCGGTGATGCGCACCCCAGGCTGATCATCAAGATCAACAATCCCGACGGCGAAGGGAACTTCAAGGCCCGGCATCCAAGGCTGACGGTTAATCGTGAAGGTTGCGATCGTCGCTTTGCCCGATGCAGGCCGCGCCGTCACATTGCGCGACAGGCATTTGGGGCACATCAGCTGCGGCGGATGAATGCGGTGATCACAGTCATCACAGGCGGTGATGTGCAATCGCCCATCCGCTCCGCCAGTCCAAAAGGCTTCAGTCTCTGCGACGACGGCGGGCAACGGGAATTTCATATTTTTTGCTTTCCAAAACGGATGATCACCCGCAAACCTAAGGCAACCCAAATGCAATTGAAAGATAAAGCGATATGTTGAGCGCATCCATCACAGGTATAGGAATGAGCCAAGTCTCGCGCAAAATCGTGCGGCCTTGTATCGATCATTTGGCCGATGCAGCACTTGAAGCACTCGCCGACGCTGGGCTCACGCGCGATGATATTGACGGCATCACTACCTATCCGGGAAAGAGCGATGCGGGTGCAGGGATGTCTCCACTCGGTTGCACAGATGTGCGCGATGCTTTGGGCCTCAAAACCCGCTGGCACAGCGGCAGCATGGAGGGGCCGGCTCAAATGTCGCCGCTCATGATCGCTGCAATGGCTGTCAGCAGTGGTCAAGCACGGCATGTGCTGTGTTTCCGCGCGCTCTCAGAATTTGCGGCCCAAGCAGGCGGCGGACGCGGGGGCAGTGTCACCGAAAACCCAGCAGGCATTGGCGGCTGGATCCAGTGGCTTGTTCCGATGGGAGGATTATCTGCATCCAACTGGGCGGCACAATATGCGATGCGCCGCGTGCATGAGTTTGGCGTGACGCGCGAGATGATCGGAGCGCAGTGCGTCCTTCAGCGCGCCAATGCACAGCATAATCCCCGTGCGATTTTCCACGGCAAGCCACTCAGCATGGAGGATTATCTGAACGCGCGTATGATCTCCGACCCGCTTTCAATGATGGATTGCGACGTGCCGATTGACGGTGCCTGTGTAATTATCATTTCTGCCAACGATGCAGCGAAGGATTGCGCCAAAAAGCCGATCAAGATCGACGCATTCAGCGCAGCACTATCGGGGCGAGACAGTTGGGATCAGCGGCCAGACCTGACGCAAATGGCCTCGGAAGACTGTGGCATGGATATCTGGAGCCGCACCGATTTTAAACCGAAGGACGTGGATGTCGCCGCCCTTTATGACGGGTTTAGCTGCTTCGTACCGATGTGGCTTGAATCGTTCGGTTTCTGCGGTCGTGGTGAGGGTGAGCGGTTCATTGCAGACGGAAACACCGCTCTTACTGGTTCGCTCCCGGTTAACACTGGCGGTGGCCAATTGTCTGCCGGACGTCTCCACGGCTTTGGTCACCTCCATGAGGCCTGCACTCAATTGCGCGGTGAAGGCGGCGGACGGCAGGTCGCGGGAAACCCCAAGACCGCGGTTGTCGGTATGGGTGGAGGGTCACTTGCCGGATCGATGTTGCTGCATAGGGAATGATAAAGGGCTGGCGCGCCTATCGACCTCATCTCGGACTTCTCGCCATTCTGTGGATTGCCGAGGCAACCAGCGCGTTTGAAGGATCGATGGTGTACGCAGCACAGCGTTACATCAATCAGGATTTCGGCGATCCCGCGCTGCTCGGGTTGCTCTATTCCTCTTACCTGATCGTCGGCGCAGGTGCGGCGGCATTGGTTGGCCGAATGGGTGATATTTTTGGGCGAAGGCGGCTGATGATCATCATCCTGGCACTGGGTTCAGCGGGATCGGTGATGAGCGCCTGTTCTAGCGGCGCGCCCAATATGTTGTTGGCGGGACGTATGTTGCAGGGGCTGACTGGCGCAATCCTGCCGCTCGCAGTTGGGCTGGTGCGGGAAAATATGCCGCATGATAGAGTGCCAATGGGTATCGGCCTGATGATCTCTGGCGCGTCGCTTGGCACGGCTGGCGGATTGGTCATCGGCGGCCTGATCGCAGATAATTATAGCTGGCACGGCATTTTTATTGCCAGCACAGCCTTCTGTCTCGCGTCTCTGGTCGGCTTGCTAGCAGCCATTCCAAAGTCTCCGCGGCGGCCCAACATCGATGGAATTGACTGGTTTTCGGGCATCCTATTCGCGCCCGGCATCATGCTACTCACCTGGTATTTCAGCTCAATCGCGAAGCTCGGCCTTTTCCATCAAGCGGGCCTGATCGCCTTGGCCAGCGGAGGAACTCTGCTTGCTTATTGGATTTGGCGGAGCCTCAGCACAGCCGTACCGCTGCTCGACGTCCGCCTATTCCGCAACCGTAATGTTCTGGTCGCCAATCTTGTGACGGCACTTCTAGCCCTTAGCTCGCTCCAGATCACATTGATCTTTGCAATGCTGCTCCAGTCTCCGATCTGGACTGGCATTGGGCTGGGGGCGACCGCAACGATGGCAGGCGCAGCCAAACTGCCCTCTAATATCCTCTCCACCTTAGGCGGCCCCTTGAGCGGCTGGATCACCGGGCACGGCGGCGGGCGCGCAGCGATGCTGTGCGGCGGGCTCCTCTCAACAACCGGCTGGGTGCTGGCATACTTCATTCACGACAGCATCTTCCATGTCATCATCGTTCTGTGTGTGATTTCGTTCGGCACCACGATCCTCTTCACGGTTGGCCCCACAATCCTTGCCACTACCGTGCCGCCAGAACGGACGAGCGAAGTATCGGGTATGCTCACCGTCACGCGCGGGCTGTTCTCCGGCATCGGTGCGATGATGGTCACAGGTTTGCTCGCGACGCAGGTTCTAAGCGACACCTCGGGCAAGGCACAATATGCAACGGCCGGGGCATTTCAGCTGACGATATTGGTCGTGATCGGGCTAAGTGTCCTTGCGACATTGTGTGCGTTTGCATTGCCAAAGAGACAAATTGTGGATGATTGACACATAAGTGTCATTAAGGCACTTTAGTTTCATGCTATCCCCGACTCGCCATAATAACCCGTTGATCGGCTTGATTGATGCCACGTCGCGCATCCGGGGACGTTTGAAATCAGCGTTTGCACAAAGCGTGGCGAACACCGGCCTCACCGAGATGGAGATGACGGTGCTTAATGCCGCCGCCGAAGCCAACACGCCGCCGACTGTTCCGCAGATCGGGCGCGCGTTGGGCCATCCACGTCAGGTCATCCAACGTGCAGCCAATTCCCTAATCGAGGCTGGGCTGATTAACGCTGAGGCGAACCCTGATCACAAGCGGGCGGTCCTTCTCATCCCAACCGAGAAGGGCAACGCCTTGAAGCACAAAGCCAACGCTCGCGCGAACAAAATTGCGGATGATTTGCTGCACGGCATCGACGTGTCACTGGTCATTGAAGCCAGTCAAAAGCTCGA
>JBEGTP010000075.1:0-9120 GCA_041179365.1 Pseudomonadota bacterium | reverse complement strand
GGTCCAATAGGTGCAAATGCGCTGGTCGAAAACGCGGTCCTGGCCAAAACTGTGTCGAGGATCGGTCACGGGGAGCACAAGACCACCCGCAAAGGAGAAGGATGGCACATTTTTGGATTGAACAAGGATTCCGCTGCCCGAGGCGGCAAGTAAAAAATTGCACAAAAGCATGGTGCCAAGCGTGGCG
The DNA here is from genome assembly GCA_041179365.1 of Pseudomonadota bacterium. Taxonomy (GTDB): domain Bacteria; phylum Pseudomonadota; class Alphaproteobacteria; order Sphingomonadales; family Sphingomonadaceae; genus Aquisediminimonas. The sequence goes on along the minus strand of JBEGTP010000075.1, from coordinate 8,933 downwards.
ATAATTGTCGGTCTATAGAGCCGCACGGGGGCCTCATCTTGGGTCAAGGCGGTCACCTCCCGGTGCGAGCAGCCTCGCAAAGACTGATGCAAAGGCGTGCGCATCGCCGGGCCACCGCGCGCTGACATAGCGGTCGTCGCACACGGTGAAGGCAGGCGTGCCGTCGCTCTCGCTGTCGCGCACGAGGCCCGATGTCTTACGCTGATAATCAGGCGTTCCGGTGGGGACGTCCCGGTAGTCGGCTGGGCTGGCGAGGGCACGCGTCACTTCGGCCTCAACAGACATACGGCCGACGGGCTGGCCCGCTTCCTCCCGGTAAGTGCGGTAGTAGAACGGATCCCAAAAGCGGATGATCCGACCCAGCCTTGCGGCCGCATTCTCCAGCGCCCAAGTGAGCGATGTCGTCTTGCGGCCATGGAGGACGGACTTGCCCGTCGCAGGGTCAATAGCGCGGGCGGCGAGCAAGACGCCGTGGCAAATCGCACCAACCGGTTTATCCGCACGAAAAAAGTCGACCACCAAGGATTGGAGCACACGACTTTCAAGATAGGGCTGCATGCCCCGCGCGCGGTGCCCGCCAGGGAGGATCAGGCCGTCAAAATCACCCGCATGGAGGTCATCCCAGCGGAGAGGTACCGCAAACGCGTTTGAAGCAATCATCGCAGCATAGGCGCGGCGCGCGCCCGCATTGGCACGAAGCCATCGCCCGAAAAGAACCAGCCGTCTTAACCCTGGAATAAAACCCCAAGGATCCAGGCCAACACCCGTCACCATCACGGCGTCCGCCGTTGCCGGTTTACCATCAGGCGTTGCAAAGATGACGCTATGCCCCGCGCGCGTGAGCAACACCCACGGAATAGCAGCTTCGGTCGGATCAAAATCATGGGCCGGCAAGGGAATGAGAACATGAGCCACAAAACAACAATGGGGGTTCACACGGCGAAGTCAATCTTGTCGCGGCGAAGCGGCATTCCTCGCTTGCCACAGACCATTTCAGAAGCCTAAGGTCAATCATGGATAGGTGGAAGCAATTACGCGCGTTGGTCGTTTATATCCCCTGCATCCGGGTGATAGGAAAACGATGAAGCCAGTTGATCGCATCCAGAGAAACCTTTTGGCCGTCGGGGAGCGACGTCTTTTGACATGGCTCGCTGAACGCATGCCCCTGTGGGTCACGCCCGACAAATTGACAACGCTTGGCTTTTCGGCGTCGGTTGTCATCGCGTCTGGTTATGTTCTCAGCCGGTGGCATGTGGCGTGGCTTTGGATGTCGATCCTCTTCTTTTTCATCAATTGGTTTGGCGACTCTCTCGACGGAAGTCTCGCGCGATACCGGAAGATTGAGCGCCCTAAATTCGGCTATTTCATTGATCATAGTTCCGATGCGCTTGGCAATTTGATCATGATGCTTGGCGTCGGGATGAGCGACTATGTTCGGTTTGACGTCGCGATGTTTGGCGTCGCAGCTTATTTGTTGCTGTCGATTCACACCTTCATTGCGGCGCGCGTCGTCGATGAATTCAGGCTTTCTTACATGGCGGGTGGGCCAACCGAGTTGCGCATCGTTTTCATCATCATGACTTTGTGCATGATGACATTTGGCCCGGGCCGCGTTGGTACGACCGGGCTTTCCCCCTTTGATATGTTTATCGGTGGTCTCGGCGCTATTCTCATCCTTTTGTTCATCGTGCAAACCCTCACAACAGCGCGACAGATGTTGGCAAGAGGCGAATGATTGCTCTTATGCGCTGCTCCTAGGATTGGGATAATCGATGGCAGCATTTCTGGCGCCAGCCCTCCACGCCAGTCATAGCGGCATCTGGATTGCGGACGAGCAAGGCGTGCGCGGTATCGGGCGCGGAGAGGCGATTGCGCGCGCCGCCGAAACACCCACCATCCTATTAAATGCGCCGCTTGTTGCGCAGCGTCTAGGATACCCTGAATTGGCCGGGCTTGATTTGCTTGAGCTCTTCGCCTTTGTCCATCCAGCGCGCTTCATGGTGCCCACGGTCAAAGGCCTCGCCACCAGTTTGGGACTCGCGCCGCCCCATATAGAAGCCGATGCGGCAGCCCTGCTTCTTGCCGCTGCACGCAGCCTTCTCGCTACAATGGACACGCCTTGGGCTGAGCGGGACGGGGCTTGGTCATCAGTGCAAGCCCTCGCCCGCCTCCGCTGGGGCTGGGCACCCGTCCTTCGCGAAAAATTGACCACGCCAAGCCGTGATGAGCCCTTTCTCTTTTCCCGTTTGCCCGAATGGACCGAGGCCCCACCGCGACCGGCACCGCGCCCAGTCTCAATCAGCACCGATGCCGTACTCGACAGGCTAAGCAGCTTGACCGGCGCAGACGCCGAGAGCCGCCAAGGCCAGCGCGATTATGCGGCGGCTGTCACGGCAGCCTTTGAACCGCGCGCGCGGCGTTTAGTGCCTCATGTCGTCCTCGCAGAGGCGGGTACTGGTATTGGCAAAACCCTCGGCTATCTCGCCCCTGCATCGCTTTGGGCCGCCGAAGCCGCTGGGCCTGTCTGGATTTCAACCTACACAAAAGCGCTGCAACGCCAGCTGACCCAAGAATCCCAAAAGCTCGGGCTCGCCCAAGGCAAAGTGGTGACGCGCAAGGGTCGTGAAAACTACCTGTGCCTTCTCAACCTTGAAGACGCTTTACAAGGCGGCTTCGCTGGTCGTGCCGCCATATTCGCGCAGCTCGTCGCGCGCTGGGCCGCCTATTCAAACGATGGCGATATGGTTGGAGGCGACCTTCCGGGCTGGTTACCGACCCTGTTTCGGCGGGCGGGAGCGACCGCGCTCACCGACCGGCGCGGCGAATGCGTCTATGCGGGCTGCCCGCATTACCGAAAATGTTTTATCGAGCGGGCGACGCGCGCCTCGACGCAGGCCGACATTGTCATCGCAAACCATGCGCTCGTGATGGTCAATGCCGCGCGCGGGTGCGAAGAGGCGAGCCGCCCCACGCGCTATGTGTTCGATGAAGGCCACCATCTGCTCGACGCCGCCGACAGCATGTTTTCGAGCGCACTCACGGGCGGAGAGACGATCGAACTGCGCCGTTGGGTCATCGGCCCCGAGGGAAAGGCGCGCGGGCGAAGGCGGGGGCTTGCTGCGCGCTTGGCCGACGTCGCCTCTTATGATGCGGAAGGATCGGCAGCGATTAATGCAGCGGCACTTGCCGCCCAAGCGCTGCCTTCTGAAGCATGGTTGACGCGGATCGCCGAAGGATCACCATTTGGTCCCGTCGAAGCGCTGCTCGCCAGTGTGCGCGGAACGGTTTATGCGCGCGCCTCGGGCGATGACGCGGGATACGCGCTTGAAACCGAAGTCGCGCAGTTACAGGGTCCGACGATCGCGGCGGTCGAACCAGCTATGAAGGCGCTTGATAAGCTGCTGAGGCCCCTCGTCGCCTTGGGACAGCGGCTTGAGGCGGTGATGGCTGACGGCCCAGATTGGCTTGATGGTCCGGCCCGCGCGCGGATTGAGGGGGCGCTTTCCAGCCTCTCTTGGCGCACAGACACGCTGATGGGATGGCTTGCGCTCCTCGCTCGCCTCGGTGGCCCCGCTGACCCTGATTTTGTCGATTGGCTGGCTGTTGACCGGATTGATGGTCGCGAAATTGATATCGGCCTCCGTCGCCATTGGCTTGACCCCACAAGGCCTTTCGCAAAATCGGTTCTGGCAGCGGCGCACGGCGCGCTCATCACCTCCGCAACACTCAAAGGTGCCGAAGGCTGGAATGTGGCGGAAGCGCGCACTGGGGCAGCCCATATCGAAGGGCCCGCCGTGCATTTTGAAGCAGCCAGTCCTTTTGACTATGCACAGCAATCTGAAGTGTTGATCGTAACGGATATCAAACGCGGCGATACGACCGCACTGGCTGGTGCCTATGCCCAGCTCATTCGCGCCTCTCGCGGCGGGGCGCTTGGGCTCTTTACCGCGATCCGGCGCTTGCGAACGGTCTATGCCCGGATAGCCGATGCGCTGGCGCGCGATGGACTGCCGCTTTATGCACAACATGTTGATCCAATCGATACAGGAACGCTCGTTGATATTTTCCGGGATGACCCAGGAGGCAGCCTATTGGGAACGGACGCTCTGCGCGACGGCGTTGATGTTCCCGGCGAGTCGCTGCGCCTCGTGATGATGGAAGGCATCCCGTGGCCAAAGCCAACCGTGCTGCACGCGGCACGCAAGGCGGCGGGCGGTGGCAGTGCTTATGATGATCGCATCGTCCGCGCGCGGCTTGCGCAAGCCTTTGGGCGCTTAATCCGGCGCGAAGGCGATAGCGGGATCTTTGTGCTTCTTTCTGCGGCGTGCCCGTCGCGCCTTCTCACGGCTTTTCCACCGGCAACCCCCGTTCACCGCGTTACCCTCGAAGACGCTGTGGCGCATGTGCGGCGGGCAACGCTTGCACGACAGCCCTCAGCGCCGCAAAAGGCGGTGACATGAAAACCATAACGCTCTTTCGCCACGCAAAATCGGGCTGGGATTCCCCCGTTTCACGCGACTTTGATCGGCCAATCAACGCGCGCGGCATCAAAGGCTCGCGGATGATGGGGCAGCATTTGCGCAACGCGGGCTGGACCTTCGATCTCGTCATCTCGTCGCCAGCGGTCCGCTGCACCGAAACGCTCGATATTTTTTGGGATGGCTACGGCCGTATTCTTCACCCGAAATGGGAAAGGCGCATCTATCTCGCCTCAGGTGCCAGTTTGCTTGACCTGATCAACGAGCTGCCAAATGAAGCGAGCAATGTCTTCATGTGCGGCCATAACCCGGGCCTTGAGGATTTGCTTTTCATGCTGGTGCCCGATGTGAAGGGAGACGTGCTGCGCGATCTCGTCGAGGAGAAATTCCCGACCGCCGCTGTAGCAGAGCTTGTCCTCGCGTGCGACAGCTGGTCAGACGTCGGGCCGGGCTCCGCTCAATTCACCCGCTTTGTCCGCCCGCGCGATCTCGACGCGACGCTCGGCCCCGGATTGGATTAAAGCGCGCTACGCAGCGGCAAGTGCAGCGGCGAGGCGGTTGCGAATGGCTGTCAGATCCGCGACGATGGCTGGATGAACGCCTGAGGCCTGCACACGCTCCACCACTACATGAGGCGAAGACTCAGACATCGCGGCGGCTGGCACCTTATTTGCCAAAAGCTTTTGTACACCTTTGACCGTATAGCCCTCGCTATTCAACAGGCTGTGAATACGCTTCGCCAAGGCCACGTCTTCGGGCCGGTAGTAGCGCCGATTGCCAGCGCGGGTGAGCGGGCGCAGCTGTGAAAAGCGGGTTTCCCAATAGCGAAGAATGTGCTGCGGAACATCAAGTTCCGCCGCTAGCTCGCCAATCGTTCTGAATGCACCTGCGGCTTTCTCAGTCATCAGCCCATTGCCCTCACTTTATTCGCCCTTGGATATCTCCGCACGGATGAGCTGGCTAGCGCGAAAGGTCAAGACACGACGCGGCGGGATGACCACTTCGACGCCTGTTTTCGGATTGCGCCCCAGCCGCGCATTTTTGTTGCGGAGCAGAAAGCTGCCGAACCCGGTGAGCTTGACGTTTTCGCCGCGGATCAGCGCCGATGACAAATGCCCAAGGATCGATTCAACCAGCAGAGACGATTCTGCGCGTGACAAGCCAACCTTGCGATTGAGAGACTCTGCCAAATCTGACCGAGTCAAAGTGCCTTCTGATGCCATTATGACCACCCCTTTTTTTTGTTTCAAAATGGAGTGGCTCTCTTATCGCAACGCGAAAGAAGGTCAATTCTTGATTAACGCCTCAATAGCGAATCACCGACGCGCCCCAAGTAAACCCGCCGCCCATCGCCTCCAGAACAAGCAGGTCGCCGCGCTGTATCCGGCCATCGCGCACAGCGACGTCCAGCGCGAGCGGTACAGAAGCTGCCGAAGTATTGGCGTGCTGATCAACCGTCACAATGATTTTTTCAGGAGAGAGGCCAAGCTTCCGCGCCGTCGCATCGAGGATCCTAGCGTTGGCTTGATGGGGCACAACCCAATCAATTGCTTCGGTCCCAAGGCCAGCCTTTTGAAGCACTTCGGTTAGGACGCTTGCCAGATTGGTTACGGCATGCCGGAAAACCTCGGACCCTTTCATGCGGAGTTTACCGACGGTCCCCGTCGTCGAAGGGCCACCATCGACATAAAGCAGGCCGTTATGCTCACCATCGGCATGAAGGCGCGTCGCCAATATGCCGGCGTCGCCTTCACGCGCTTCGAGAACAACAGCACCAGCACCATCGCCGAAAAGCACGCAGGTGGTCCGATCTTCCCAATCAAGGATACGGCTAAAGGTTTCTGACCCAATGACGAGCGCGCGATTGGCAGCACCCGTGACGATCATACTATCTGCGACCGATAGTGCGTAGAGAAAACCCGAGCAAACTGCGGCCACATCAAAGGCAATACAGTCCCGGTTGCCGAGCAAGGACTGAATTTTAGTCGCCGTTGCCGGAAAAGTCTGGTCGGGCGTTGCCGTGGCCAGAATGATCAGATCGATATCGCCCGCCTTAAGACCCGCTGCATCAAGCGCCCGCTGCGCGGCAGCCGCGCCGAGCGTGCCTGTTGTCTCATCGGGGCTCGCGAGATGACGAAACTTGATACCGGTCCGCGCGACGATCCATTCATCAGATGTTTCCACGCGCTCTGCGAGCTCTGCGTTAGAAACGCGGTTTGCCGGAAGTGCTGAGCCTGTGCCCGCGATGACCGATCGCCGCGTCATGCTTTTGCCGCCCGAACCTGAGTTAGATCATCGGCAATACGCTGGGTAATGCCGTTCGCGATAAGGCGCGATGCGACGTCAATTGCATTGGCAACGCCCTTTGCACTGGCCCCGCCGTGACTCTTAACGACAATGCCGTTCAAGCCAAGGAAAACCGCCCCATTGTGATTGTCTGGATCAAGATGATGGCGCAGCAATTGCGTTGCTGGCTTGGAAACCAGAAATCCAAATTTTGAGCGGATCGAACTTGTGAAGGCGCGGCGCAAAAGGTCCGTCACAAAGCGCGCGGTGCCCTCCATCGTTTTGAGCGCTATATTCCCTGAGAAGCCATCGCAGACGACAACATCGACATCACCGCGCGCAATTTTATCGCCTTCGATAAAGCCCTGAAAATCGAGGTGGAGATGGCCCGATGCTTTCAAGGCGGCGGCGGCTTCGCGAATCTCTTCAGTGCCCTTCTGATCTTCGGTGCCTATATTCAGCAAGGCGACACGCGGGCGCTCGATGTTAAGGACGGTCCGTGAATAGGCCGCGCCCATGACAGCAAACTCAACGAGATTGCGCGCTTCGCATTCTGTATTGGCCCCAAGATCCAGCATGACGAAATCTTTTTCGCCGAGCCCAGGTAGCCGCGCGGCGAGCGCCGGCCGGTCTATGCCCGGCATTGTTCGGAGCGCCAGCTTGGCCATGCCCATCAGCGCGCCAGTATTACCGGCAGACACAGCGGCACCAGCGCGACCGCGCTTTACCGCATCTATGGCGAGGCCCATGCTTGTCGTTTTAGCGCGCCGAATGGCCTGCGACACAAGTTCGCCACCCTCAATCGTTTCGGGCGCGTGCGTGATCTCTGAAGCTGCGGCAACGCTCGCGTGATCAGCCAGCGCCACCGCTATGAGGTGTTCGTCGCCGACAAGGTCAAAGCGTAGCTGAGGTGTGCGTGCTAAAGCGATAGACGCGCCGGACAACATGGTGGCCAAGCCCCCATCTCCTCCCATCGCGTCGATGGCAATGCGAGGCGCGTCAGTCACTTAGCCCCTCCCTTTGGCCCGAAGGCAAATTTTAGTCGGCGCTCGAGACAATCTCGCGGCCATTATAAAAGCCGCAGGCTTGGCACAAGTTGTGCGGGCGCTTCAGTTCGCCACAGTTTGAACATTCCTGGAAGGAATCGACCTTCAGGGCATCATGGCTACGGCGCATATTGCGCCGCGAGGGGCTAGTTTTTCGCTTTGGAACGGCCATGTCGGCACCTGTCTCACATCTGTTAAATCAAAACCTTTGCGCCGAGTGCGCTTGCGATTAAATCCAGTGGCCTTGGAAAAGGGCCGCTGGACCATCGCGGCCGGACTCGTCACGTCAGGCCAGCGCCTATAGCGATTCCTTCAGCGGTTGCAAGTCGCCCGATAACATGGCAGCACATCTTAGAGACAATAATGGGAGGAAGTTCATGATTTTGTTGCCGATTACCCTAACCGCTATGGGCCTTGCCGCATTGGTGAACATCTGGCTGAGCGTCCGTATCGGCCAAGTGCGCACGCGCGAAAAGGTGAGCATTGGTGATGGCGGAAACGAAGCCGTGATCCGCCGGATGCGCGCACAGGCCAATTATATTGAGAATACGCCGTTCGTTTTAGGCCTGATTGCGGTGATCGAACTGGCAAAAGGATCTGGCAATCCGTCTTGGCTTTTTTGGCTAATGATTGTCTATTTCATCGCGCGTGTGCTCCATGCCCTTGGCATGGATGAGCTGAAGTACGGTCGTATGATTGGGACGCTCGTTTCGCTGCTCACACTCGCGGGCCTTGGCCTCTACGCCCTTGCGATCCCCTATTTGGCCGACGGTCAAATTTCACAGCCAACGCAAGTGGAGCTTCAAGGCGCTGAGGCGGTCCCCGAAAGCTAATACGGTTAAAAGAACACAGGAAATGAGCGCTCTAGGCCCCGTTTTGTAAGACTACAAAACGGGGCTGACTTCAAATGTCAGCGACGAGCCGCCCGTAAAGATCGGGCCGCCGATCGCGGAAAAAGCCGAAAGTCGCGCGGTGCTTGCGGATTTTATCAAGGTCAAACTCTGCGATCAGAACACCGCTGTCTGTCGCGCCGAAATCACCCACTAAATCGCCGCGCTCATCGGCGATAAAACTGTGCCCGTAGAACGTCGCATGTGCCTCTGTCCCGATACGGTTGCTCGCG
>JBEGTP010000074.1:0-3469 GCA_041179365.1 Pseudomonadota bacterium | reverse complement strand
CGTGGCTGCGCAATGTGTCGAGCTCGGCGCGTTTAAGATCAAGCCAGCCCGTAAAGCCCTTCAGGCCAATCACCGCGATGAGGGCGATGGCGATCAGGCCCGTTGCAGCGATGATCATGTAGAAAGTCGGGTTTTCCATGAGGTGTCTCCCAATTGGATCAAGCGCGCTTTAACGCAGCTTTTCGATCTCTCGGTCGAGAGCGGCGGCGCTGTTGGTTTCAGTGATCACGCGTTCGAGAACGGCGATCCGCTCTTTGAGCGCTTTGATTTCGTCGCCTGTGCGCGCAGCGTCAGGGTTTGCAGATTGCTGCGCCATAAAGGCTTCGGCCATATGCCGTCCGCGGCCGCGGCCGCGCATGCCGTCACCGCGCGTCACGCCGTATTTCGCGCGGAAGACACTCGCGACTGCGCCGATTGCGACGATGGCGACGACCATTTCAAAAGGATTCATATTGCTTCTCCTATCTCAGATTTTCAATTTCAGCCGAAAGGCGGCTAGGCTTGTCAGTGGCAATCCGCTCGAGCACCGAGATGCGTTCTTCAAGGCGGCTAATCGTGCCGACAAGCTTTTCATTTTCACTGGAAAGCAAGGCAATCTTGCGGTCGCTATCGGGGTCGTGCTTGCGCGTAAGGCCGCCCAATTCGCCTTCGAGCGGGTAGCCGTGCCGCGCCCTAATCCAGGTCGTGATAACCCAGGCACCCATGCTCATCGCTATGATGGCGACGATGAAATCGGGCCCGTGAAAATCAAATCCGTGCATGGCTCAATCCTTATCCTATCCGCGATTGCTTATCTCAGGCTATCGATCTCGTTGGCGAGGCTCGAATTGCGGCTCGTGTAATAGCTTTCCACATCAGCCAAGCGGCGATCAATGTCGCGGAATTTAGACCGCACGTCGCGGGTCGAGCGCGATGGTGATTGGCGAACGCCTTGCCAAAACTTCGCCTCGTCAGCGTTTTCATAGAGATCTTTGGGCTGATCGTCTGCGATCCAGGCTGCGGCAATATAGGCGATGAGCGTCCATGGAAACGCACCGAGCAGGGTCACAATGACCGTGCCGACGCGGACCCAGGTGACATCAATGCCGGTATAGTCGGCGATCCCGGCGCAAACGCCTTTCCATTTGGCGTTGGACTTGTTGAGGTAGAATTTGGTGCGTTGAGCAGACATTGTTTCTCTCCGAAATTGGGGGTGTAAGGAGGCGCTTAAAGGCCTGACTTCCAGTGAGGATTGTCAGCGCTGATGATGCGCTCGATCGTGTTCATCCGGTCGTCAAGCCTGCGGGCGGTGTCGTATAATTCATCCATCAGGTTTTCGTCTTCGCGCGTCAGCGTGCCCGATGTTTTCCAGCGCGTGACGTGATGGAGGATGAGCCAAGGGAGCCCGATAAAGAGGATCCCAACGATCATGATTGCGGCGATTGGTTCCATCGGTTTAGCCCTTCTTAGCCGCAGCCTTCATGGCAGCAAAGGCAGCTTCTACCTTGTCTGCTGATTTGAGTTCGGCGATTTCTTCTTCGAGCGACTTGGGGACACTGCCAAGGTTGAGCGCGTCAGCGCGGCCCTCAACAAAGTCAACGCGGCGTTCGAGCATGTCAAAGCGGGCGAAGGCTTCATCAACCTTTGATCCAGCATAAGCCTCACGGACACGGATGCGATTGGTGGCGCTTTCCAAGCGGGTCACAATGGCATTTTGGCGTGTGCGGGCTTCGCGCAATTTGGCCTGAAGCTTATTGATGTCGCCTTCATTGGCACTGAGCGCCTCATCGAGCGAGCCGATTTCGAGCGACAGCGCCTCTGCCATGTCGGCAGCCTTTTGCTTTTCAACAAGTGCGGCCTTTGCCAAATCGTCGCGGTCCTTCGAAAGCGCGAGCTCGGCCTTTTCGGACCAGCTTGATTGCAGCTGATCGAGCTTGGCGATGTGCCGACGGATTTCTTTCTGATCGGCAATCGTGCGCGCGGCAGATGCGCGAACTTCGACAAGCGTCTCTTCCATCTCAAGGATGATCATGCGGATCATTTTGGCTGGATCTTCTGCCTTATCAAGCAGATCTGTCATATTGGCGGCGAAGATGTCGCGCGTGCGGGAAAAAATGCCCATGTGGTGTTACTCCTAAGATGACGCTTTACAAAAGGGGGTGCCGGGGAGGAGTGGGGATGCAAAGGAACCTCCCCGGCGGGTTTTTTCGGCCGGGGTGAGGCCGAAACTGTGATCGGCTGCTGCCGGTTAAGCCTGCGCCGCCATGACTTGTGGTGCGGCATGCGGTGTTGGGATAATGTCAGCAACGCGAATGCTTGAGGCGGCCATCACGCTCGTCGCGCTGATTAAAACGCTGACGACGAGGGCGGTTACTGTGGCGGTTGCGTTATTGGGGTTGTAGCGGGTCATTTGAAATCTCCTTGGGGTCGCTAAAAATGGGTCTCTCATTGTGAGCCGCACCTTGGGGGAATGCGGTATGCCAACAACATTGCATGGGGCGTGCCAATTTCGGAAATCGACGAAAAACTAAGCTTTCTGTGCGATGAACGTGCTTTGCAGGTCATATTCATGTTGCTAAATAGTAGTGATTTATGCTAAATAATAGCAATGGAACGCGACAATCAATTTATCGGCCAATCGGGTGTCTTTCTTGATAGCGTTGAGCGGGCGAGCCGCGCGGCGGCGCTCAACCGGCCCGTGCTCGTCATTGGTGAACGCGGGACAGGCAAGGAACTTGTAGCGGAACGATTGCACCGTCTTTCGCCGCGTTGGGATGGGCCCCTCATCACGATGAATTGCGCTGCCCTGCCGGAGTCGCTGATCGAAGCCGAGCTCTTTGGCCATGAGGCTGGAGCTTTTACTGGCGCAACGCGGGCACGGGCGGGGCGCTTTGAGGAGGCTGACGGCGGCACGCTCTTTCTGGATGAGCTCGCAACGCTTGCGAGCAGCGCGCAAGAGCGGCTGCTCCGTGCGGTCGAATACGGCGAAGTCACCCGGATCGGCTCAAATAGGCCATTGCGCGTCGATGTGCGGATTGTCGCGGCGACCAACGAACATCTGCCGCGCCTCGTTGAGGAAGGCCGGTTCCGCGCAGATTTGCTCGATCGTCTTTCGTTTGAGGTGATTACCCTGCCACCGCTCCGGGTGCGCGAGGGGGATGTGATTGTGCTCGCCAATCACTTCGGGCGCCGTATGGCGAGCGAGCTCGGCTGGGAGGATTGGCCAGGCTTTAGCGAGGCGGCGTGCGATGCGCTTGTCACCCACAACTGGCCCGGCAATGTTCGAGAGCTTCGCAATGTTACCGAGCGCGCGGTCTACCGCTGGGATTACCCAGACCGCGCCGTGGCTGATGTTCATTTTGATCCCTTTGCCTCGCCGTGGACGCCAACAGAGACTCCAGTGTTAGTAACGAGTGTGCCTGCCGAAGGCGAACCGCGGCCACTGGCGTACACCGCGCCTAAGGATTTCCGAGGTGCTGTTTCAGCTTAT
>JBEGTP010000073.1:0-12268 GCA_041179365.1 Pseudomonadota bacterium | reverse complement strand
GCCGTTTTGATCGGCAGGTTGTTGTGCCGCTGCCCGATATCGAAGGCCGCGAAAAGATTTTGCGCGTGCACATGAAAAAGGTTCCGCTGGCGCCCGATGTTGAGCCGCGCACGATTGCACGCGGAACACCGGGGTTTTCGGGAGCGGATTGCGCCAATCTTGTCAATGAAGCGGCGCTCTTAGCGGCGCGCAAGGGCAAACGGCTTGTCGCAATGCTCGAATTTGAAGAGGCCAAAGACAAGGTCATGATGGGGGCCGAGCGCCGTTCGATGGTAATGACCGAGGACGATAAGAAGGCTACCGCCTATCATGAATCGGGCCACGCTCTCGTCAATATCTTTGTCGAAGGCAATAACCCGCTGCACAAGGTCTCGATCATCCCGCGCGGTCGTGCACTGGGCGTGACGTTCAGCTTGCCCGAACGCGATGTGTTGACGCACACGATGAAGCAGATGAAGGCGCGGCTTGCGATGGCCTTTGGTGGACGGATTGCCGAGCAGTTGATCTACGGCAAGGAAGAGCTGAACACCGGCGCTTCAAATGATATCCAGCAGGCCACAAACATCGCACGCGCCATGGTGATGGAATACGGCATGTCGGCAAAGCTGGGCTGGTTGCGCTACCGAGACAATCAGGATGAAGTCTTCCTTGGCCATTCGGTCTCGCGTTCGCAGAGTATGTCTGAAGAGACAGCGCGGCTGATTGATAGTGAAGTCCGGCGTCTGGTCGAAGAGGCAGAGACATTGGCGCGCAAAGTGCTGACGAAGAATATCAAGAAATTGCATATGCTGACCGCGGCCTTGCTCGAATATGAAACCTTGTCGGGGGCTGAAACGATGAAGATCATCAACGGCGAACCCATCGACCGTAGCGACACCCAGCAAGCAAAATTGCGGCCATTGGCGAGCGGCGGCTCATCAATTCCGAAGACGGGCAAGCGCAAAGGGCTCGGTGGCCCCGCAACGCAGGGGCTTTGAGCGACTAGGACCTGATTTCTCCGGCGTGAACGATTGCCTGCTTTAACGGCTGTATTGGCCGCGTGTCGATCTCGGGGTAGGCTGGCTGTTGGTCGTTTCCATAGCGTTGGTCTAGGCAGCGCCGCTGGCACGGCCGGTAAGGACGTCTGCGTGCGCATAATGTAATATCGTCGCAATGATATGTTGTAACGGCCTGCGGGTTGTGGCATTGCCTCCTTCTCAAGCGAAGGATTCGATTTTTGGAACGTGCGGCATCGCGGTTTGATAGGGTTGACGGATTGGCCATTGGCCTTTCCGGGCTTTGTCTCGCGCATTGCTTGGCCTCGTCGATTTTCTTTGCCTTGCTCGCATCAGCGGGGGGTGCGCTGCTTCATCCTGCCTTTCACGAGGTCGGGCTGGTCATCGCGATTGGTTTTGGTGCGCTTGCGCTAGGGCGCGGTGTTTGGAACCACGGCTATGCCATGCCCGCATGGATTGGCTCGCTTGGCCTCGGCGTTATGGCGGGCGCGTTGACACTGGCGCATGACGGCGGCGAAACCGTTTTCACGATTTTGGGCGTTGCGATCCTTGCGCTCGGTCACGATCTAAACCGGCGCGCAATAGCCTAACGCCCTTGCGGCCTCGGATCGATAAGCGTAAACTGCCGCCCATGGCAACAACTCTACACAAACATACGCACCATGAAGGCGAAGGCTTGTTGGACGCGGCGCGTCTTGCGATGGTCAAATCGGGCGAGCAGTGGACCGATATGCGCCAAAGCGTTTTTGACGCGCTGGCCAGTTTCACCAAGCCGGCATCGGCCTATGACATTGCAGACGCCGTCACACAGGCGCGCGGCAAGCGGGTCGCTCCCAATAGTGTTTATCGGATATTGGATCTTTTCGTAGGCGCGAATGTCGCAATGCGGGTTGAAAGCGCCAATGCCTATCTCGCGAATGCCCACCCGGATTGTTTGCATGATTGCATCTTTTTGGTGTGTGATACGTGCGGCTCGGCGACCCATCTTGATGATGATGGCCTATCGAACGGGGTGCGGTCTGCCGCGAAAAAGGCGGGCTTCAACCCCGTCCGCCCTGTGATCGAAGTGCGCGGCACCTGCGCTGATTGCGACTAAGAGCGTCTTGCGCGTGGCGTTTAAACAGACCATTTTGGTTGCCTTGCTCGCATGCCTGACATTTGCATGCACCGATGCGCCCCCTTCGGGCGTAAAAAAGGCAAAGAAGGACGAAAATCCAGAAGCGAATTGCGCAGGCCAGTCCGTCGTTGATAGTCTGCGCGATCAGATTTTCGACGCTGCCATAGCGGAAGCAAAAGAGGGCACGCAAAATCTCAACAACCTGAGGGCGAGCGTGATCGGGCGGATCGAGAGCCCCGTCTTGCAAGGGCAAGACGATTTGCTCAAAAAGACACAGTGCGGCGGGAAGTTCGTCATCCCATTGCCACCGACCACGCGCAAGGCGTTCGACGGTGCCGCGAGTTTGACAGCTGACATCAGCTACTCCGTGCAGCCAGCGGCTGATACGAGCGGTCTCGTCGTTATTCCGGTTGGTATTGAGCCGCTTATTTCAGCGCTCGTGGCGGCAACGCAGAAGCGACGCCCGGTTGCCATGATGCCGCCCCCAATGCGCCCCGCCGTTCCGCGCCTCGAAACCGGCGATATATTTGCTGGCGAGAGTCGGGCGGCTCCCCTTGATGTTGTGAGCGCCGCATCTGGCAATAACCTGCTTCAATCGCCGTCATTTTCCTGCAAGGGTACCCTCAATCGGGTTGAGCGTATGATCTGCAATGATCCCATGCTCGCCGATCAGGATCGCGCCATGGCGGGCGCTAATCGGGATGCGCGTAACCGCACACCAGAAGCTGACAAGCCGAAGCTCAAGGCTGAGAATCAGAAATTCATCGCGCGGCGCAACAGTTGCGCCGATAGCCTGTGCGTCGCGGCGGTTTATGATGATTGGACGGCTGCGCTCTATAATTGGGCGATGTAACCAGACTACGGGCTGTCCTGACCTAAGGTGTGAGCCCTATGGACTTGGGATGACAACCGGCGTGACGGTGTCTGCCGCCTTTGCCGTCTTGCGGATGCGGTAAGTTTCGCCCGGTGCATCCTCTTCGTCTGAATCGGTTTTAGGTTTTGGTTTGACGGGGTCTGCTGGCGCTATCACGACGGGGGTTACTTTGCCCTCGCCCTCTTGTTCCGCGCCGTCTTCAGTGACCTGCACAGCCGCTTCCTCCGCAGCCACTGGGACCGCAGTGGGGACCGCGACAGGGACGACTTCACCGCCGGTGGTTTGCGGCGCTGCGACGGCAATTGCTTCGCCGCACTGATCCCATTTTCTGTCGCTCAGATAGCTTGTGACGGCGACCGCGCCAGCGATACAGCCGAGCGCGACAACGCCCATCATGGTCACATGCTTATACTGACTTGCCATCAAAGTGTCCTTCGACTGAATGAGCTTAGTCGTTTAGCGACCAGTCTCTAAAACTTTCTTAACCATGTTGAGGGCTGAAACCTCAAAAGGGCGGCCAGATTTCTCTGCGACATTCGTTCGACACGCCGCTCGAAAGGCGATAAAGCCACGCCTTATGGTTGATCATTCCTCATCACCGTTGCTTGATCAGGTGACTTTCCCCGCCGATCTGCGCCGTCTTAAGCCCGAGCAGTTGCGTCAATTCGCCGACGAACTCCGCGCGGAAACGATTGCTGCGGTGTCAGTAACCGGGGGGCATCTTGGCGCAGGGCTCGGGGTGGTTGAGCTGACCACCGCGATCCACTATGTTTTTAACACACCCGAAGACCGCTTGGTGTGGGACGTTGGCCATCAATGCTATCCGCATAAGATCATCACCGGTCGGCGCGACCGTATCCGGACGCTTCGCACGGGGGAGGGCCTCTCGGGTTTTACCAAGCGCACCGAGAGTGAATATGATCCCTTCGGCGCGGCCCATTCGTCGACGTCGATTAGTGCGGCTCTCGGCTTTGCGATTGCCAATAAGCTCTCGAACACGCCTGGACGCGGCATCGCGGTCATTGGCGATGGGGCCATGTCTGCGGGGATGGCCTATGAGGCGATGAACAATTCAATGGATGCGGGAAACCGCTTGATCGTCATCCTCAATGACAATGACATGTCGATTGCGCCGCCCGTGGGCGGGCTGTCTGCCTATCTCGCCCGGATCGTTTCGTCGCGGCCCTTCCTTGAGCTGCGCGACCTCGCGAAACGCATTTCGCGCAAACTGCCCGAACCGCTTCATATCGCCGCCCGCAAAACGGATGAATTTGCGCGTGGCATGGCAATGGGGGGCACATTGTTTGAAGAGCTTGGCTTTTACTATGTCGGGCCGATCGACGGCCATAATCTTGATCACCTCATTCCCGTTCTTGAGAATGTGCGCGATGCGGCAGAGGGGCCGTGCCTCATCCATGTTGTGACGAAAAAGGGGCACGGTTATGCGCCTGCCGAAGCGGCTGAAGACAAATATCACGGTGTACAAAAATTTGATGTTGTCACGGGAGAGCAAGCGAAATCGCCTGCGGGCCCACCAAGCTATACCGGAGTCTTTGCCCAAGCGCTGATCGCTGAGGCTACACGCGATGAGAAGATTGTTGCGATTACGGCGGCGATGCCCTCGGGCACGGGGCTCGATAAGTTTCAGCAGGCCTTCCCAAGCCGGACCTTTGATGTTGGTATTGCAGAGCAACACGCCGTGACCTTCGCCGCTGGGCTCGCGGCGCAAGGGATGAGGCCCTTTTGTGCGATATACTCAACCTTTCTCCAGCGCGCCTATGATCAGGTGGTGCATGATGTTGCGATTCAAAACCTGCCTGTTCGTTTCGGGATAGACCGCGCCGGTCTCGTTGGAGCGGATGGCTGCACGCATGCGGGCGCGTTCGACATCACCTATTTGGCAACGCTGCCGAATATGGTGGTGATGGCGGCGGCAGACGAAGTTGAGCTGGTCCATATGGTCCATACGTGCGCGCTGCATGATGCGGGGCCAATCGCGGTGCGCTATCCGCGCGGCAATGGGCTTGGGTTGGTCATGCCTGAAACCCCACAGCGGCTCGAAATTGGAAAGGGCCGCTTGGTTCGGGAAGGCAAGAAGGTCGCGATCTTGTCGCTCGGGACACGGCTTGAAGAAGCGCTCAAAGCGGCAGATTTGCTCGAAGCGAAGGGGCTTTCGACAACGGTCGCGGACCTCCGTTTTGCCAAGCCGCTCGATGTTGCGATGATCCGCAAATTGCTGACGACGCATGAAGTAGCGGTCACGGTTGAGGAAGGGAGCATTGGCGGGCTTGGTGCGCATGTTCTTACCATGGCGAGCGACGAAGGCTTGATCGACGGCGGACTAAAGCTTCGCACCCTGCGGTTGCCCGATGTGTTTCAAGACCATGATTCGCCGATGAAACAATATGACGACGCGGGGCTCAATGCACCGCAAATTGTCGATACCGTTCTTAAAGCATTGCGGCATAATTCGGCGCATATGGATGATACTGTAAGTGCATAACGCCCTTATTATGCTCTGCAATTAAGGGATTGCATTCGCATTTTTACGTTATATTGTGACAGTTGAACGCTAAAAATTGAGTGTTCAAGATGGTTTCAACGGGGAGAGAATGATGAAAAAATTGGGCGCAGTATCGCTTACGCTTGTGTGCGGGCTTTCACTTTCAGCGTGCGCGACGGTAACGCGCGGTACAAGCGAGAACTTCTTTGTTTTGTCTGAACCAGATGGTGCTGACGTGTCGATGACCAATGGGCAGACGTGCAAAACGCCGTGCACGGTCAAACTCAAACGCAAATCGGAGTTTGATGTCACGGTCTCGATGCCAGGTTACAAGAGCAAGACGGTCAAGGTTGAATCAAAAATGGCAAGTGGCGGCATCGCTGCTGGTATGGGGAATGTGCTCGCCGGTGGCATTGTTGGAGCCGCTCTTGATGGCACGAGTGGAGCACTGAATGATTTGAAACCCAATCCTGTTAAAGTGATTTTGGCGGCTGAAGGCTCCGCCGAAGAGTCTCAGGTTGTCGCAGCGGACAAGCCGAAGGCGGCCAAGAAGAGCAAAAAGAGTAAATAACACTAAGCTGGCTTTAGGGCTGATGATTTGGGGCCAGTTGCTTGCAGCTGGCCCTTTATTGTGGCCATTCGAGTGTGGTGAGAAAGCGCGGTGTGGCGATTTTGTGCGAGGCTTGTTCATAGGCATAGCCCATCGCCAGCACCTTTGAGTCTTCCCATTTTCCAGCGATAAAGCTCAGCCCGATCGGTAGGTTTTCATAGAGTCCCATCGGCACGGTTAGGTGCGGATAGCCCGCGACGGCGGGGAGCTGCGCAGCACTTGGTCCTGCAAAATGATCGCCACTGACAAGATCGATTGACCACGCCGGTCCGTTGGTAATGCCGACCAAGATATCGACCTTGTTTTCAGCCATGAGGCGATCGATCCCGAGTGGGCCCGCAAGCTTTTTTGAACGCGCGAGCGCATTGGTATAGGCTGGATCATCGAGCGTGCCTTTCGCTTGAGCCATTTCAAAAATATCTTGCCCAAACCAGCGCATCTCGCGCGCTGCATTACTCTTGTTGAAGGCGATCACATCGGCAAGCGAGCGCGTTCTTACGGTCGATGGAAGTCCCTTGAGATAGTGGCCCAGGTCCGCCTTAAGCTCATAGAGGAGAACGGTAAACTCAGCTTCACCAAGGCCGTCGAGCCCCGTTCGGCTGTCTTTGATCTCGACGATGTCAGCGCCCAATTGCTTCATGACCTTGAGGGCATTTTCAAAGAGCGCGATGACTCCTGGATTTGTACCAAGCCGATCTCGCATTACCCCAATCCGCTTTCCCTTTAGTGCGGTAACGGAAAGGGCGTTGAAATAGTCGGTTTTGTGCTGGTCTGCCTCAATAGTCGCGGCGTCCGCGGTGTCACTCCCTGCCATCACGCCCAGCATCAAAGCGGCGTCACGCACGCTTCGCGTCATCGGGCCAGCGGTATCCTGACTATGCGAAATGGGGACGATGAAAGTGCGGCTGACCAGACCAAGCGTCGGCTTAAATCCGACGATGCCATTGACTGCCGCAGGGCAGGTGATTGAGCCGTCGGTTTCTGTGCCGACAGCGCCTGCGGCAAGCCCCGCCGCAATTGCAGCGCCATTTCCGCTTGAAGAGCCACAGGCGCTCCGATTGAGCACATGCGGATTGCGCGTTAGCCCGCCAACCGCGCTCCAGCCGCTCGTCGACTCGTTTGACCGAATGTTGGCCCATTCGGAGAGGTTTGTTTTGCCCAATATGATCGCGCCACTCTCTCGCAAGCGCTTGACGACAGCGGCGTCACGGTTGGTTACACTGTGTGCAAGCGCGAGCGAACCGGCTGTTGTTGGCACGGTGCCGGCAACTTCGATATTGTCTTTGATCAGAACCGCGATACCGTGGAGTGGCCCGAGAGGCTTGCCCGCCTTGGTTTCGCTATCGCGTTTTCGCGCATATGCGGGTGCATCTGGCATCAAGGCAAGTACAGCCCCGAGCGTGGGGCCAGCATCATCAAGCGCGGCGATACGCTGCCTAAACAGCCTCACACTCGCTTCGCTGCTTGTTTGGCCGCTCCTGATTTGGGCAGCGAGTTCAACCATGTCGGGCGTGGCGGGGATGACTTTGGCGTTGACAGCAAGCGGCGCTGCAAACAGGAAAAGTAACAGAAGACGTCGCATCATGATCCCTTTGGGCGGATGCTAAGCGCCATCCTGTCAGCGTGCAATCGTCATTTCCTTCTTTGGCTGGGTTGACTATGGCCTAGGCGTGTCAAAATCGCGCCCAGATCAAATGCTTGTCGAACGCGGCCTTGCCGAAAGCCGGTCCCGTGCGCAGGCGCTTATTCTTGCGGGGCAAGTTTGGTCTGGCGATAAAAAGATCGAGAAGGCGGGGCAGGTGCTGCCAGATGATGCACCACTGGAGGTGCGCGGGCGCGATCATCCATGGGTCTCGCGCGGCGGCATAAAACTTGCACACGGGCTTGATCATTTCGGGTGGTCAGTCGAAGGTGTCGTCGCGATGGACGTGGGCTCCTCGACCGGCGGCTTTACCGACGTGCTCCTCACGCGCGGCGCGGCACAGGTGTTTGCAGTCGATAGCGGGACCAACCAGCTGGCTTGGAAATTGCGTCAAGACCCGCGCGTCGTGGTTCACGAGAAAACAAGCGCGCGTATTCTCACAGAAGCCCAGATACCGGTGCCAATTGATGTGATCGTCTGTGATGCCAGCTTCATTGGCCTTGCCAAGGTTCTTGAACGGCCCCTTTCATTTTGCGCGCCTCAGGGGCGGTTAATGGCACTTATTAAGCCGCAATTTGAGGCAGGGCGGCTCGATGTTGGCAAAGGGGGCGTTGTTCGCGACACCGCTGTCCATGACCGGGTTTGCAGCGAAGTACAAAGCTGGTTGACGAATTGCGGATGGCAAGTAGAGGGCATCACACAAAGTCCGATCACAGGGCCAGAGGGGAATATCGAATTCCTGATTGCTGCAAAGCAGCGGTCTTAAGGCGGGGCTTTATCATTGAAGGCACTTTCAGTTCTTTTTGCGTCAGTCGCACTTTGCGCGCCGGGCGCTGCGCTTGCCCAAAGAACAGGGGAAAACGCCGTCACCCAAGCCGGAGACGCATTCGGCTCGTCTGTTGGCAACGAAAAAATTGGAATTTACAGCCCCGAAGATGTCCGCGGCTTCAATCCGATTGACGCTGGGAATGCGCGCATTGAAGGCCTCTATTTTGATCAGCAGGAGAGGGTGCCCAATCGTATTGTCGATGGCAACACGATCCGCGTTGGCATTGCGGCGCAGCGCTATCCTTTTCCCGCGCCAACGGGAATCGTTGACTATCGGCTCATTCTGCCGGGTAAAAAGCCGATTGCGAGCGTTGTGCAGGAGCTCGGCCCTTTTGGTGGGGCCGCTGGGTCCATTGAAGTCCAGATTCCCATTACAGCTAGTCTGGGTATTTCTGGCGGCGTCGGGGGCCGTAATCAGGAGCGGCCAGAAGGGGGCTCAGGCCGCATCCGCAATTTTGGCTTTACGGTCGGCTGGCGCCCCACAGATCGGGCACTAGTCGCTGTTTTTGCGGGCGGGTATTTCCTGCATGATGATGAGGCCCGCGCGACGCTGTTCGCTGCCGGAAATAGCGCACTGCCCCGTGTCCCTCCGCGCGTTTTTCTGGGTCAGGCTTGGACCGACCGCAACATGACGAGCCGTGCGATGGGCCTCGTCAGCCACTTTCCCCTAGGGGCATTTAAGCTGGAGGCAGGTGCGTTCCGGTCTAATCGCAAAACGGCAACGGGTTTTTCAGATATTCTTTCGGGTGTCACGCCCGACGGGCGCGTCGCCAGCCGAACGATCATCGCCGATGGAAACAGTCTCGACGAGTCTTATTCGGGGGAAGTTCGGCTTTCGCGCCAATGGACCCATAAGGATCGCACGCAGACCCTGTTTTTGAGTGTGAAGGGCCGACGGAAAGAGCGGCTCTTTGGTGGGACGCAGCGGATCGCCCTCGGTGCGAGTTCGGCCATCTTGGCTGACTTTCGCCCCCGCCCGTCCATTTCGCTCGGGCCCAAAAATAGGGATGTCGTTCGGCAAGCCAGCGTCGGGATTGGCTATAGTGTGGGTTGGCAGGGTATTGGTTCGGTAGATCTGTCTGTTTCCAAGAGTCGGTATAGCAAGACCATCACGCTCGCTAATCCTGCGCTTCCCGTGGCCGTCACGCGCGACAGTCCGTTGCTTTGGAGTGTATCAGGTACTTTGACGCTGTCGCCGCGCCTCGCCCTGTACGGCGGCTATGTGCGCGGCTTTGAAGAGACACTTGTTGCCCCTGAAATCGCCACCAATCGCAACGAAGCGCCGCCGGCTGCGCGCACGCGCCAGGTCGATTTTGGCATACGCTACAGTATTTCGCGCAAACTCACGCTCGTCGCGGGCCTCTTTTCAGTGCGAAAGCCTTACTTCAATATCGATCCGTCGCTCCGTTATCGGCAACTCGGTTCGGTCGACAATCGCGGGATTGAAGTCTCGCTAAGCGGCCAGATTGCACCAGGCCTTTCAATCGTCTCAGGCACGGTTTTGCTTGATCCGCAGATTAGCGGTGAAGCCGTTACAGCGGGGCTCATCGGCAAGCGACCCATTGGGAGTGCGGCGCGCCGGACCAGCGGCAATCTCGACTGGCGTCTCAATCAGGGCAAAAGTCCCTTTTCGTTCGATATCGCAATAGAAAGCTTTTCGAAGCGAACAGCGAATGGCTCAAACGCGCTGAGCGTCCCCGCGCGCGAGACTGTTAATCTGGGCGCGCGCTACCGTTTTTCGACGAACAGCTTCAAGGGGCTCTTTCGATTGCAAGTGATCAATGTGTTTGATGACTATGGCTGGCTTGTTTCCTCAAGCGGCGGTCTGACAATCGCAAACAGCCGAACCTTCACGGCGCAACTCTTGTTCGATTTCTAACACAAGCGGCAGACCTAGGCTTGCGTGTCATGGCGAGTGAGGCCAAGAAGGGTCTCTAGGCTCCGATCAGGTCAGAAAAAAGCGTTCTGGCGTGCGAGGCAAGGTCTAGTCATCAGACTTTAGGTCGTTCAACGGGAGCCTTGAAGGATGCAAATCGCTTCGAAATCGCAATTGCGAATGTCTTTTCTGCGGTGGGCAATGGTCACAGTGCCTGCGATTGTCTTTTTGGGTTTTTTCTCTGGGCGCATGGCAAATTCAGGCTATGCCAATCGATGGTTCCTAGCGCTTGAGCGCCCTGACGTGGTTCCTGCGGGCTGGGTGTTCGGTCTGGTCTGGACGATCCTTTATGTCTTATTAGGTGTTGCTTTTGCGATTGTCCTCAATGCTCGCGGCGCGCGGGGGCGCGGCATAGCGATCGGCCTCTTTTCCCTGCAACTTCTCCTTAATTTGGCTTGGTCACCGCTGTTTTTTGCGGCGCATCAAGTGACGCTTGCACTTATTGTGATGCTCGTCCTGCTCGGCGTTGCCATTGCGACATGCTTTGCCTTTGCCAAAATCCGCAAAAGCGCGGCTTGGCTTTTATTGCCTTATCTTGTGTGGCTGAGTTTCGCAGCAATTCTGAATTTTCAGATCGATCGTCTCAATCCGAATGCCGAAGCCCTTGTGCCAGAGGCTCCGCATACCCAAATACAGCTTTAAGCGCTGCCCATAAGTGGGCGTTCAGCGCAAAATGGAGATTTATAATGCAATCTGAAAACCGCCTGTTTGACGATTTCGTGAAGCTAATGAACGGTGCCGCCGGAACGATCGCCGGCATGGGGCGCGAAGCCGAATCTGCCACGCGCGAACGGATGCGCGAATGGATTGGCGGCTTTGACTTTGTATCACGCGATGAATTTGAAGCGGTCAAAGCTATGGCGGTTGCGGCGCGCGATGAAAATGACGCTCTGCGCGCGCGCCTTGATGCCCTTGATGGGAAAGGCGCTGCGGCCAATAAGGCTACGGATACCAAAACGGCGGCGGCGAAACCAAAAGCTGCAGCGAAGCCGAAGTCGACAAGACCTTCGCCCAAAGCCAAAGGCTGAAATCGCCCTATTGGTTTGAAATGGCAAGAACGGGCGGTGCAGCAAACGCCGGGTGCCGTGCTGAATTTTCCACAGGAAACTGGTTGATCACGAGTCTGCGGCTTGCGGCGCAGAGTGGGGAGGCGTCTAGCTTTGGCATGGCCACTCGCTCGACAGACACGGAGTCAAATCACTCGTCGCCCGTCGACGCGTTGGAGAGCTGGTTTGTGGCGCATGGTTGGCAACATGAGAGGCTCGGAGACGATGAAATCGTGGCCTCGGCGCAGGGCAGCTGGGGCCAATATGAGTTGCGCGGCGTGTGGCGAGACGATGATAGCGTCCTTCAGTTTCTCGCTTTTCCCGATGTTCGGGTGGCCGAAGGGAGTGCAGCGGCCATTTATGAAACAATTGGTCTCATCAACGAACAGCTTTGGCTTGGACATTTTGAGCTCTGGGCGTCGACCGGCGTTCTCGTTTTTCGTCACGCCGTGCTGCTCGACGGCCAAGAAGACCCCGAGCTTCCGTTCGATCAAGCTGAGATTTTGATCGAAACGGCGGTTGATGAGCTTGACCGCTTTTATCCGGTTTTTCAGTTTGTTTTATGGGGTGGCAAAAGCCCGCGAGAGGCGATCGACGCAGCGATGATTGAAACGCGGGGCGAAGCATGAAGGAACAAGCGGGCGCGATTTGGTTGATCGGCTGCGGCAATATGGGACGATCCATTTTGAAGGGCTGGATCAATCAGGGGATCGATCC
>JBEGTP010000072.1:0-7031 GCA_041179365.1 Pseudomonadota bacterium | reverse complement strand
CAGGCTTTTTTGGCTTGCGGTTGCCGTTGATCCGCACGAAGCGTCCTCTTTTGCGGCGCGCATGGGGCCGCCGCGCGGTGATATTGTTGATCGCAATGGCGAGGTTCTTGCCCGCACGATTGATGCTTGGTCGATTGGTATTCATCCTAAGCGGCTGCTCGGCAAGCCGGAGCTCGTCGCCCATCAGCTCGCGCAGTTAATGCCCGAACGCAGCGAAGCTGATTATTTGCATATTTTGAAGTCGGGGCTGAACTTCACCTATCTTCGTCGTCGCGCGCTGCCTTCCTTAGTCAAGGCCGTGAACGCGCTCGGCGAGCCAGCCATGGCCTATGACCGCGAGCCCGAACGGCTTTATCCGCAAATCACGCTTGCGGCACATGTCGTTGGCTATACGGATTTTGACGGGCGCGGTGTGACAGGCATGGAGCGCGTTCTCAATGATCGCCTTAGCAATCCAGAAACGCGCGGCCAGCCGATTAGTCTCTCGATTGACTCGCGCGTGCAGGCGGCGATGGAGAGTGAACTCAACGCCGCGATGGTGAGTCAGCAAGCGTTGGGGGCCACGGGCATTGTTCTGGATGTGCAGACGGGCGAGGTCATTTCGATGGTGTCGCTGCCGGTTTTTAACCCCAACAAGGCCGGCCAGTCGACGCCAGAAGCACGCCGCAATAACGTGACGCAAAGTGTGTATGAGCTTGGCAGTACGTTCAAGCCGCTGACGATGGCGGCGGCGCTCGATAACAAAGTGGTGACCGATCTAGGTCACAAATATGACGCGACTGCGCCGATTGAAGTTGGCCGTTTCAAAATTAAAGATGATCATCCTTCGGGGCGGTGGCTCACGGTGCCCGAAGCGCTCGTCCATTCGTCAAACATCGTGACCGCGCGGGTCGGCGATGAACTGGGCAAAGATCGGATGGAAAAGCTTTTCCGCTCGCTTGGTTTTTACGAGGCCCCTTATATCGAGCTCAGGGAGCGGGGGCGTCCGCTCCCACCAACCTATTGGAGCCGGGCGACAACGATGACAACCGCTTTTGGGCACGGAATCGCCGTGACGCCGCTGCATTTGGCTTCGGCCTATGCAGCGCTCGTCAATGGCGGCATCTGGCGACCCGCAACGCTCTTTAGAGTTGAGCCCGGTAAGGCGGTCAAAGGTCGGCGCGTTTTTTCGGAGCGAACGAGCTACATCAGCCGTCAGATGCTGCGCATGGTTGTGCTTGAAGGCACGGGAAAAAAGGGCGGCGCAGATGGGTTTCGCGTTGGCGGTAAAACCGGAACAGCGGAAAAGCCCGGCGTTGGCGGCTATTCGAAGACAACCAATGTTTCTACTTTCGCAGCGGCCTTTCCGATGGATGCACCGCGTTATGTCGTCATCGCCATGCTCGATTCGCCCAAAGGATCCGCCGATTCCTTTGGTCTCATGACGGCAGCGTGGACCGCTGCACCCGTCGTGTCGCGTGTCATCGCGCGAACAGGACCAATGCTCGGCGTTTATCCCGACATGGCGAAGGACATCCCGCTCGGCGATATGGTGCCCTTCATCTGGAAACCAAAGGGGGGGCAATAATGAAGCTCTCGGATTTGGCTTCCGGCGGCGGCGCGCAAACGGTCACGGGCTTTGCGATTGACCATCGCAAGGTTGCGCCGGGCACAATTTTTGGCGCTTTTGAAGGAAGCGTGGTCAACGGCGAAGACTTTATTCCAGCGGCAATAGCCTCCGGCGCGATTGCCGTAGTCGCGCGAGAGGAAGCAAAATTTGCAGGTGTGCTGGCCATCAAGAGCCAGGAACCGCGCCGTGCCTTTGCGCTGCTGGCGGCCAAGTTTTTCGCCCCCTTCCCAGAAACAATCGTTGCAGTAACCGGAACAAACGGAAAGACCTCAACGGTTGAACTGGCGCGCCAACTTTGGACGTTGGCCGGAAAACGCGCCGCCTCAATTGGCACACTGGGCGTCACAACGGGCGACGACCGCGTCGTCACAGGATTGACGACGCCCGATATTGTCACTTTTCTCAGCAATATGGCGGGACTAAACCGCGAAGGCGTCAGCCACGTTGCCTTCGAAGCCTCAAGCCACGGCCTTCACCAATGTCGAACCGAAGGCTTGCCCGTACGCGCGGGCGCTTTTACCAATTTGTCGCGTGACCATCTCGACTATCACGGCGACATGGCGAGTTATTTTACAGCGAAACTCAGGCTCTTTTCTGAGGTCATTGATGGTGATGGCGCCGCTGTCGTCTGGGCTGATGATCAGCACGCCGCACGCGTTATTGATCTGGCGCGTGAACGCGGACTTGCCTTGTTTACCGTGGGCGAGCGCGGATCGTCGCTGCGGATCGTATCGCGCACACCGGGTCAACTGGGGCAAGCGTTAGAGATTGAAGCCGAAGGCAAAATTCACAAAATTTTGCTGCCGCTGATTGGGGCCTATCAATCGGCCAACGCATTGATCGCCGCAGGCCTTGTGATCGCAACAGGTGGCGATGTCGCCACGACGCTCGCCAACCTCTCGCGCGTGCAGCCAGTCCGCGGTCGGCTTGAGCGCGCGGTCATTAGCCGGACAGGAGCGCCGGTCTATGTTGACTATGCGCACACGCCTGATGCCATAGAAGCTGCCGCCGCAGCCCTTCGACCGCACACAAAGGGCAGGCTGATTTTGGTCTTTGGAGCAGGGGGCGACCGCGATACAGGTAAGCGCGCCGAAATGGGAAAAATCGCCATTGCCGTGGCCGACCTTGTGATTGTGACCGATGATAATCCTCGCTCGGAGGCACCGGAGGCGATCAGGGCGCAGGTTCTTGAAGGCGCGATTGGTGCGCAGGAAATTGGGGATCGCCGCGCTGCCATCACCTTTGCGATTGCTGACGCCGGCCCTGATGACATTGTGTTGATCGCCGGCAAAGGCCATGAGCAAGGACAAATCGTCGGGGACCGCGTGTTTCCCTTTGATGATGTTGCCGTTGCGCGGGAGTGCGCGGCATGAGCCCGCTCTGGACGTCAGATGAGATTGCTCAAGCCGTCGGTGGCGTTGCATCAACACCGTTCGCGGTCGCGGGTATGTCTTTTGACTCGCGAGAAGTTGAGCCCGGGCATCTCTTTATTGCGCTAAAGGGCGAGGCGACCGACGGGCATAAATTTTTGTCGGGCGCCATAGGTCAAGGCGCAGCCGGATTGCTTGTCAGCGAAGCGACACCGCATCCCCATGTTCTCGTTCATGACACGACGCTGGCGCTGCGTGCGCTTGGTATCGCCAGCCGTGCACGCACAAAGGGCAAGATCGTCGGCGTCACTGGGTCCGCTGGAAAGACAGGAACCAAGGAAGCGCTCGCCAACGCTTTGGCGCGCGCGAACAAGGGCGCGGTTCACCGCTCTGTAAAAAGTTACAACAATCATGTTGGCGTTCCCCTTAGCCTCGCCCGCATGCCGCAAGACACAGGCTTTGCCGTTCTCGAAATGGGCATGAACCATGCCGGAGAACTCGCTGACCTCACAAAGCTCGTCCGGCCCCATATTGCCATCGTGACGACGATCGCTTCGGCCCACCGGGAGTTTTTCCCGAGCGAAGAGGCGATTGCCGATGCCAAGGGAGAGATTTTTGAAGGGCTGGAACCGGGCGGAACGGCGATCCTTCCTTTTGATAGCCCCCACCGCGACCGGCTGATGAAGGCCGCCCAGCCTTACGCTGCGCAAATTCTGACCTTTGGGAGCGGAGAGGGGGCCGATGTTCGGGCCCTCGAAGCGATTGATGGCCCGCGCGGGACGATGATTTCTGCGCAGCTTCCAGGGGCAGAGTTGAGTTTTACGCTTTCGCAAGCCGGCGCTCATTGGGTTTCCAATGCGATGGCCGTCATGGCAGCCGTTATGGCGGCTGGGGGCGATCTCGCAGCCGCCGGGCTCGCGCTTGCCGAAATGGACGGGCTTACCGGGCGCGGTGCGCGCCACACCATCAAGCGCGCTGACGGTGATGTCCTACTGATCGATGAAAGTTACAACGCAAATCCCGCTTCGATGGCGGCAACTTTAGCCGTGCTGGCCAAGACGGCGGGCAAAAGGCGGATCGCAGTCTTGGGCGAAATGCGCGAACTTGGTGCAGAGTCAGACGCACTTCATGCAGGCTTGGCAGACTCACTTTTGGCGTCGGGCGTGGATTTCACTCTGCTCGTCGGTCCCGCCATGGGACCGCTTGCCAAAGCCCTTGAAGGCAAACTTGAAACTGTTCATGTGCCCGATGCGTCGCGCGCGCTGGATCGTCTCCTGTCGGTTCTGCGGGGCGGTGACACACTTCTCATTAAAGGGTCCAACGGTGTCGGGCTTTCCCGGCTTGTGACCGCTTTGGCAGGCGGAGTTCAGTAATGCTCTATTTGATCGCAAATTATCTGGGTTTCCACGGCGTTCTAAACCTTATGCGATACCTCTCGTTTCGCACCGGTGGCGCTGTGGCGACTTCGCTTTTGATCGGTTTGTTGATTGGACCCCGTTTCATCGGCTGGCTCCGCATCAGGCAGGGGAAGGGCCAACCCATTCGCGATGACGGTCCGCAGACCCATTTGGCCAAAGTTGGGACGCCGACCATGGGTGGCCTGATGATTTTGACCGCCATTTCAATCGCGATGCTGCTCTGGATGGATCTCACCAATCTTTACGTCTGGTCATGTCTCCTCGTCATGCTGGGCTTCGGCTTGGTTGGCTTTCTTGATGATTATGACAAGGTGAAGA
This sequence comes from Pseudomonadota bacterium, assembly GCA_041179365.1. Lineage (GTDB taxonomy): Bacteria > Pseudomonadota > Alphaproteobacteria > Sphingomonadales > Sphingomonadaceae > Aquisediminimonas. Next base: position 2,316 of record JBEGTP010000072.1, on the reverse strand, counting down.
AGCGCAGTCACAAAGGTGTTTCGGGCAAAGTCCGCCTGATGTATGAATTTTTGATTGCGGGCGTTGCTGTCGCTCTCATCGTCTCCAAAACCGGGGGCAATCTCTACCTTCCATTTGTCAACGGCCCCGTCGTCGATCTTGGTTGGTTCTACGTCCCCTTTGGGGCGTTTGTCGTGGTGGCCTTCGGCAATTCCGTCAATCTAACCGACGGTTTGGACGGCCTCGCCACAATGCCTGTGATTATCGCATCGATTGCCTTCATGATGATTGTCTACCTTGTCGGCAATGCAAAATATTCAGAATATCTGGGCATCCCTTTCATCTTCGGCGCGGGCGATCTTTCAATTTTGTGCGGAGCGATCGTGGGCGCTGGGCTCGCCTTTCTCTGGTTCAATGCGCCGCCTGCTGCCGTGTTCATGGGCGATACGGGTAGTCTTGCTTTGGGCGGCGTCCTAGGCACCATCGCCGTTGTCGCGCATCATGAATTTGTTTTGGCGGTTATTGGCGGGCTTTTTGTGGTTGAGGCCTTGTCGGTCATCATCCAAGTTTTCTGGTTCAAGCGAACCGGGCGGCGTGTTTTCCGCATGGCCCCAATCCATCATCATTTTGAACAATTGGGATGGTCAGAACCGACGGTCGTAATCCGTTTCTGGATCGTCGCGTTCGTACTGGCGCTTGCTGGACTGTCGACCCTCAAACTCAGATGATTACGTCACCCGCCTTTCGCGGAAAACGCTACATGGTCCTCGGGCTTGCCCGGTCAGGCCTAGCGACCGTGCGCGCACTTGCCGCGAGCGGGGCCGTGGTGACCGCGTGGGATAGCCGTGCAGAGGCGCGGGCCTTAGTCGCAGATATGGCCGCACTTGCGGACCCTGTCGAAAGTGATCTTGCCGGGTTTGATGCCATCATTGTTTCGCCTGGCGTGCCGTTGAACCGGCATCCAATCGCGGAACGGGCGCGCCGAGCGGGCATACCGATTATCGGAGATATTGAGCTTTTTGCCCAAGCCCGCGCCAGCTTGCCGCCGCACCGTGTGGTTGGGATTACTGGGACGAACGGCAAGTCTACGACAACCGCGCTCATTCATCACATGATCAAGGCTGCAGGGATACCTACGACACTGGGCGGCAACATCGGCTTGCCAATCCTCGGTCAAGATCCGCTTGAAGCCAATGAAAAGGGCGAGCCCGTCTATGTTCTTGAGCTTTCAAGTTATCAGATCGACCTGACTTTCAGCCTTGATTGCGACATCGCTGTCTTGACCAACATCACGCCTGATCATCTCGATCGCTATGACGGGTTTGATGCCTATGCCGCATCAAAGATGCGCTTGTTCTCGCTGCAAAGCGAGGGCCACGGCGCTATTGTTGCCGTCGATCAGGAATTAACGTCGAAGATGTCTGATCGCGCTGCGCGCAGTGCCTATTTTACGTCAGGCAAAGTGACGCGGATCAATAGCGCGGCTGTTGCTAAGGCGCTTGGGCAAGAAAATTGGCCTGCGCTCCAAGGGCCGCACAACGCACAAAATGCCGCGCTTGCTGAGGCGGTCGCGCGCGAGCTGGGCATAGGATCAAAGCTGCGCTGGGAGGGCTTGATCAGTTATCCCGGTCTGCCCCACCGCATGGAACGACTGCGTGAGCTTGCAGGGGTGCTCTATGTCAACGATAGCAAGGCAACCAACACGACGTCCACAGCGCCGGCACTGGCCGCTTATCCGTCGGTCCATTGGATCCTTGGCGGACAGGCGAAGTCGGATGATCTTGATGCTTGCTTGCCCTATCTAGACCATGTTCGTGCGGCGTATACAATTGGCGAGTCTGGCTCGATGTTTGCCCGGTTGCTTGAGCCTATGATGACTGTTGAGGAATGCGGTGTGCTCGAAGAGGCGGTGCGGCGGGCGCATGAGAAAGCGGTATCCGGCGAAACGGTGTTGCTGTCTCCTGCCTGTGCATCCTTTGATCAATTTCAAGATTTTGAAGCGCGCGGCGAGGCGTTTCGCCATTTTGTAGAGGCACTGGCATGACAACCGCTGCGAGCCCATCAACCGCCCTTACTGTCACCAAGAAGCGGGTTGTTGCCCGCTTGGGTCGAGCCGATCGCTCGTCCTTTGGGCTTTGGTTTTGGGAGATTGACCGTGTGTTGCTTTTACTGGTCACGGTCTTGCTCTCAATTGGCCTTATTGCCGTTGCTGCAGCATCTCCTGCTTCGGCGGAACGCTATTCGGGAGGCGATGTTCAATTTTCGCCTCTGCATTATTTTTGGAGGCAATTGATCTGGGTCATCATGGGGGTGCCTGTGATGGTCGGCTTTTCAATG
>JBEGTP010000071.1:0-3576 GCA_041179365.1 Pseudomonadota bacterium | reverse complement strand
GCGTTCATCCCGGCAACGCATGTTGGCCCCGGGATCGGGCTCCAGGGGCTCGTCTTGTTTGGGCTCTACATGGCGGGAATTGTTGGCGCGATGCTGGCCGCACTTTTTTTGCGCCGCACGGTTGCGAAGGGCCCCGGGCTTGGCTTCATGATGGAAATGCCGAAGTACCAGCTGCCGCATCTCAAAGATCTCGCGCTCGGGCTTTGGCAACGCGCAGCCGCATTTCTAAGGCGGGCTGGCACGATCATTGCCTCAACAACCGTCATCCTCTGGCTCTTGCTTAACTTTCCGCAGGTGGACCCAAACTCTGGCCAAAGCCAGGTTGATCATTCCATCGCAGGCCATATCGCCAATGGCCTTGAGCCGGTACTCAGGCCAATCGGGTTTAACCGCGACATTGCGCTTGCGCTGATCCCGGCCATGGCGGCGCGTGAAGTCGCCGTTTCCGCACTCGCAACCACCTATGCCGTTGATGTGAAAGATGAGAAAACGCGCGATCAATCGCTGCGCCAACGCCTAGCCAAAGGCTGGAGCCTCGCAACCGCGCTCGCCTTTCTTGCGTGGTTTGTCTTTGCGCCGCAGTGTATTTCTACGATCGCCGTCGTTCGGCGCGAGACCAATGGATGGAAATGGCCGCTCTTCATGGTTGGCTATTTGTTTGCCATGGCCTATGCCGCCGCCGGCGTGACCTATTGGGTCGCACGATTCTTCGGGCTTTAGTGAGGGGTTATCATGGCGGGCAGCGTCAACAAGGTTATTCTCGTCGGCAATTTGGGTAAGGACCCAGAGGCACGGTCGATGAACAATGGCGGTGAAGTCGTGAGCTTTAGTCTCGCGACATCGGAAACATGGAACGACAAACAGTCGGGCGAAAAGCGCGATAAGACCGAGTGGCACAACGTCGTTATTTTCAACGAAAACCTTGGCCGTATTGCAAAGCAATATCTGCGCAAAGGCTCAAGCTGCTATGTTGAAGGTCAACTGCAAACGCGGAAATGGACCGATCAAGATGGCCGTGATCGCTACACGACTGAAATCGTCCTCCAAAAGTTTCGCGGTGAGCTGACCCTGCTTGGCGGGCGTGAAAGTGGTGGCGGTTCTGGCGGCAGCTCAGGCGGCGGCAATAGCTTTTCCGATAGTGGGTCAAGCAATTGGGGCGCAGGCAGCAGCGCGGGCGGAAATGATTTTGGCGGCGGCGCAGGCGGTGGCAAGCCATCGGGACCTTTTGATTCAGATCTTGATGACGACGTCCCTTTCTGATCTGCTCGCGGCAGATTTTGCGACCCTTCCCGATCTTGTTCGCGCGCACGCCGCGACGCGCCCCCAATCGATTGCTGTTGTTGATCCAGAGACCCGCCTCAGTTGGCGCGCTTTTGACGCGCTGATTGACCGGGTCGCGGCGCGGCTCGAATCCGAAGGCGTTGGCCTTGGCAAGACAACGGCCATCGCGGGCTATAATGCGGTGATGCAAATTGTCGTGATCCTTGCGACGCTGCGGGTCGGGGCAACGGCAGGGCTGATCACCAACACGGCGACCGGCGCGCAAATGGCCGCGATGGTCGTCGATTCGGGCGCGGCGTTTCTCTTTCTTGATGAAGGCGCGGCAGCGTCGCTCAAGGGCCAAGATTACGGTTCCCCTGCCTGCATCGCGATGGATGATAGCGCGGCGGGCGAACACATATCCGCGTGGATGGCCCCGGAGGGTGCGCAACCGCAGCCGCATTCGATTACCCCAGAAGCAGGGTTCAACATCATTTATTCCAGCGGGACAACGGGCACGCCCAAAGGCATTGTGCATAGCCACGCGATGCGTTGGCAACATATCCAGCGCGGCATTCCCGCTTACGGCCCACAAGCGGTCACGATCCTCTCAACGCCGCTTTATTCGAACACAACGATGGCGAGCTTTTTGCCGACGATGGGATCGGGCGGTACGATCGTGCTCATGAAGAAATTTGATACGCTCGGATTCTTGCAGCTGGCCGAACGGGAGCGCGCAACCAACACGATGCTCGTGCCCATTCAATATCGCCGCATCATGGCGCATCCCGATTTTGATCGGTTTGATCTCAGCAGCTTTGTGATGAAATACTGCACCAGCGCGCCGTTCCCGGCTGCGCTCAAGGCCGATGTCGTCAAGCGCTGGCCGGGCGGTTTGGTCGAGATTTACGGCATGACCGAAGGCGGCTGTACCTTCCTTCTCGAAGCCCATAAATTTCCCGACAAGCTCCACACGGTTGGCGTTGTTGCCCCTGGGCACGAGGCGCGCGTCATCGACGAAGACCTAAACGAGCTGCCTTCAGGGTCAGTCGGCGAAATTGTCGGGCGATCTGCGGCGATGATGACGGGCTATAAAAATCGCCCAGACGCGACCGACGCCATGAAGTGGTACGATGCGGCGGGCACCCTTTTCTACCGTCACGGCGACATTGGGCGGATCGACGAAGATGGCTTTCTCACACTGATGGACCGCGCAAAGGATATGATCATATCGGGCGGGTTTAATATCTACCCGAGCGACCTTGAAGGCATTCTGATGCAGGATGCAGGCGTGATCGAAGCCGCAGTCGTCGGCGCGCCCTCAGAAGAATGGGGCGAAACCCCTGTCGGCTTTGTCGTCCTCCGCGCAGGCGCGACGCTTGAGCGCGTTTTAGCGGATGCCAACGCCCAACTCGGCAAAACCCAGCGTCTCAACCGCCTGATCCCCATCGACGTTCTTCCGCGCAGCCCGATCGGCAAAGTCCTCAAACGCGAACTGCGCGACCGCCTTTAACGGGTGAAGAATTGCGCGCGGATTGCGGGTTGATCCTCGTGCGCTGCTGCTTTCCGTTGCCCGGCGCGAATGAGGCTTGGCAGGCAAAGGGGACTCTGCCACTTTGCAGCATTGCTATCCATACTCAGGAGCCTTTCGATGTCCGCGCATGATATTGATTTTGAAATTAAGGGTCAGGAACTCCAGTTCGTTGAGATTGAGCTCGATCCTGGTGAAAGCGCGGTGGCAGAAGCGGGCGCGATGGTCTGGAAGGATGCCTCTATCGAGATGACGACGGTGTTCGGTGATGGCAGCGCCAGCCAAAGTGGTGGTCTCTTTGATAAATTGGTGGGCGCAGGGAAGCGGCTCGTCACAGGCGAAAGCCTGTTTACCACGGTGTTTACGCATCAGGGCACCGGCAAGGCGCGCGTGGCGTTCAGCGCGCCGGTTCCGGGCATCATCTTGCCGATTGATTTGTCGAGCGTCGGCGGCACGCTGATATGCCAGAAAGACAGTTTTCTGGCCGCCGCAAAAGGTGTTTCAATAGGCATCCAGTTCCAATCCAAGGCGATGACCGGGCTGTTCGGCGGTGAAGGGTTCATCATGCAAAAGCTAGAGGGCGATGGCTGGGTATTTGTCCAGATGGGCGGCACGCTCATTGAACGCACTTTAGGGCCGGGCGAGCGTCTCCACGTCGATACTGGCTGCGTTGCGGCCTATACACCGTCGGTCGATTTCGACATTGTTCGTGCGGGCAATGTGAAGTCGATGGTGTTCGGCGGCGAAGGCGCGTTTTTCGCATCGCTTACGGGGCCCGGCCGGGT
>JBEGTP010000070.1:0-8109 GCA_041179365.1 Pseudomonadota bacterium | reverse complement strand
CATCAGCCAGCCCGCCGGTTTTGACCAGCGGCACAGCTTCGGAAGCAACCGAAAGGACATTGAGCGTCATTGTCAGTCCTTGAGCTTGCCGATCATATCGCGAGTAATCAGGCACACACCTTTTTCGCTGCGACGAAACCGCTTGGCGTCGAGTACCGGGTCCTCACCCACCACAAGATCATCAGGAATGCGAACCCCCGAATCGATGATGACGCGGCTGAGGCGCGCGCCGCGCCCGATGTTGCAATAGGGTAAGATCACAGCCTCGTCGACGCTGGAGAAGCTCCCCATTTTAACCCCGGTGAACAATAAGCTGCGTTTCGCCACTGCGCCCGAGACGATGCAGTCTTGCGAAATCAAAGAGGAGATCGCGTGGCCGCGCCGCCCTTCTTCATCATGGACGAATTTGGCTGGAGCGGCGATGATTTGGTCGGTCCAGATCGGCCAATCGCGGTCATACATGTTGAGCTTAGGGACAATATCGGTGAGATCAAGATTGGCTTCAAAATAGGCGTCGAGCGTGCCGACATCGCGCCAATATTCGCCAATCTGTTCGGCAGCACGGACGCAGCTATCTCCGAACCGGTGCGAGACAGCTTTTCCGTGTTTGACGACATAGGGAATGATATCAGCGCCGAAGTCTCGATTTGATCCCGGTGTTTGGGCGTCTCGGCGGAGCTGTTCAAACAGGAATTCAGTCTCGAAGACATAAATTCCCATTGAAGCCAGCGCATTGTTTGGATCGCCGGGGATTCCCGGCGGATTAGCTGGTTTTTCAATGAAGTCGGTGATCGTGCCTTTTTTGTCGACAGCCATCACGCCGAAACCAGTGGCTTCCTCACGGGGCACAACCAAGCAGCCAACCGTTACATCTGCGCCCGAATTGACATGCTGTTGCAGCATCATCTCATAATCCATCTTGTAGATGTGATCGCCTGCGAGGATGACCATGTATTTGGGTGCGTATGATTGAATGATGTCGATGTTTTGGTAGACTGCATCCGCAGTCCCTTCATACCAATGTGCTTCCGATATGCGTTGTGAGGCGGGGAGAATATCGAAGCTTTCGTTGCGCTCTGGGCGCATGAAGTTCCACGCCCGGTTCATGTGGCGGATCAACGAGTGCGCCTTATACTGGGTCGCGACACCGATGCGGCGAATGCCAGAATTGATCGCGTTAGACAGTGCAAAATCCACAATGCGCGACATCCCGCCGAAATAGACTGCCGGCTTAGCGCGGCGATCGGTCAATTCCATCAACCGGCTCCCGCGCCCGCCCGCCAGAACATAAGCCATCGCGTCGCGCGAAAGGGGTGATTGTCGTCTTTCTACCATCGTCTGCCTTTCTTCCTCTCTCATGCCTTTTTGGCATTTATCCGATATATTCAAACATCACAGTCGCGAGCGGCGGCAGAACGATCTGCGCAGCGCCATTATGAGCCTCGATCCCACCAAGGTTGCCCTGACCGCTGCCACCATAGATTTCCGCGTCAGAGTTGAGCACTTCGCGCCATTGACCATCATGGGGCAAGGGTAAGCGATAATGGCAGTGCAGTGCCGGGGTCATGTTGCTAACCACCGCGATTGGCGGCGCGCCCGGAGCCTTGCGCAACCAAGCGAAGACCGAAGCCGCTGCATCGTCGACCACCAGCCATTCAAAGCCTTCCGCCTCGCAATCGCGGGCATGGAGCGCAGGTTTTTCGCGGTAAAGATGGTTCAGATCGCGCACAAGGCGGTGAACACCGGCGTGCGGATTGGCATGCGCCGGGGCATCGAGCAGATCCCAATCAAGCGCACGCGCCTCGCTCCATTCGCGCGCTTGCGCAAATTCTTGGCCCATGAACAAAAGCTTTTTGCCGGGATAGCCCCACATTAGTCCGTAATACGCTCGCAGATTAGCGAATTTCTGCCAAGCATCACCGCTCATTTTGCCGAGCAGCGAGCCTTTGCCGTGGACGACCTCATCATGGCTTAGTGGCAGAACGAAGTTTTCACTAAAGGCATAGGTCAGCCCGAAAGTGATATCATTGTGGTGGTGCTGGCGGTGGATTGGATCACGCGCCATATATTGCAGCGTGTCATGCATGAAGCCCATGTTCCACTTAAACCCGAAGCCCAATCCCTCCTCGTGAACTGGCTTTGACACGCCCGGCCATGAGGTCGATTCCTCTGCAATCGTAACGATCCCGGCATGGCTACCGTATAGCGCAATGTTCATCGCGCGGAGGAATGCGACTGCTTCCCAATTCTCGCGCCCGCCCTGCTCATTGGGAATCCATTCACCGGCCTTGCGGCTGTAATCGCGGTAAAGCATCGATGCGACAGCGTCGACGCGGAGGCCGTCGACATGGTAATGTTCAGCCCAGAAGAGCGCGTTGTTGACCAGAAAGCTCGCGACCTCGCGCCGCCCGAAATTATAGATCGCGGTATTCCAGTCGGGATGAAAACCGAGCCTTGGATCTTCATGCTCGTAGAGCGCTGTGCCATCGAAATGGGCAAGGCCGTGGTCGTCGGTCGGAAAATGGGCGGGCACCCAATCGATCAGCACAGAAATTCCCGCACGGTGCGCGCCATCAACGAAGCGGGCGAAACCGTCGGGGCTGCCAAACCGCGCGGAAGGGGCGTAGAGCCCGGTGGTCTGATAGCCCCAGCTTGGATCATAGGGGTGTTCCGAAACGGGCATGAACTCAATATGTGTGAAGCCCATGTCAGCAACATAAGGGATCAGCTTTTCGGCCATCGCGTCCCACGACAGAAACCAGTCATTGTCATCGCGCTGCCATGATCCAGGGTGGACTTCGTAGATCGACATCGGCTCGCGTCGGGCATCGGCATTGGCCCAATGCGCGCGGTGTGCGGCGTCACCCCATTCGGGCTTTCCGGGGAGGGCGGTGAGAGATGCTGTAGCTGGACGGAGTTCGGACGCGAAGGCGAAAGGGTCAGCCTTCAGCGGACGCACCGTTCCATCCGCGCCGGCAATGCAGAATTTATAGGCGCGCCCGGAGCCAATGTCTGGAATGAAGATTTCCCACACCCCAATGTCGGTGCGTTTGCGCATCGCGTGGCGGCGATGATCCCAATTGTTAAAATCGCCAACCAGCGCGACATGGGCAGCATTGGGAGCCCAGACAGCAAAATGAACGCCATCAGCATTTTGGTGGGAAATCAGATGCGCGCCCAATTTGTCAAACAGACGCCGATGCGTGCCCTCTGCGATCAAGAAATCGTCGGTCGGGCCGAGCACCGGACCGAAGCTATAGGCATCGGTCTGCCACCATTCATGCGCCCCGGAAGTGCAGCGATACTTGACCGGCTGAGGCGCGCCTTTGACCTTTCCCTCGAACACGCCCCGATCATCGACACGCTTAAGCTTGCCCAGTTTCTTGCCCGCTAGGTCATAGGCTTCGGCAGAGTCCGCGCCTGGGAAGATCGCTCTAGCAAATGTGCCCTCTGGCCCTTCATGTACGCCAAGCAGCGAAAAGGGGTCGGCATGCGTCCCTTCCAGCAGTGCAGCAATGGCCTCTCCTGATGGCTTCACAAGACTCCCCATATCTCCCGAGCATATTCCCCGATGGTGCGGTCAGACGAAAACCAGCCGACATTGGCAATGTTGTGGAGCGCGCTCTTGCGCCAGCCCTTCTGATCCTCCCAACGCCGATCAACATCGCGTTGCGCTGCGGCGTAGCTATCAAAATCGGCAGCGAGCAGGAACCAGTCGCTGCTATAAAGCCCATCCATGAGTTCTGTATAACGGTGCGGGTCGTCTGGCGAAAATACGCCCGACGAAATCGCCTCAACGGCCTGATGCAATTCGCGCGAGGCTTCGATCACCTCGCGCGGATTGTAGCCGTTGGCGCGCTTTTTGGCGACTTCATCGGCATTCAGGCCAAAAATAATGATATTCTCGTCGCCGACACGGTCCTTGATTTCGATATTGGCTCCGTCGAGCGTACCGATGGTTAGGGCACCGTTGAGTGCAAATTTCATGTTGCCCGTACCTGAAGCCTCCATGCCTGCGGTTGAAATCTGTTCGGACAGATCCGCTGCAGGAATGATCCGCTCTGCTAACGAGACGTTGTAATTGGGTACAAACACAATTTTCAGCAGCCCGCCAACTGAGGGGTCTGAATTGACCCGGCGCGCAATATCGTTTGCCAGTTTGATGATGAGCTTGGCATTGTGATAGCTAGACGCCGCCTTGCCGCCGAATATCTTCACCCGGGGCACCCAATCGCGTTCGGGATGGCTGCGGATCTGATCATAGAGCGCGACCGTTTCGACTAAATTGAGCAGCTGGCGTTTATATTCATGGATGCGCTTAACCTGAACATCAAACAGCGCATCGGGATTGACCTGAATACCCGTTAGATCCTTAAGATGAACGGCGAGCGCGATCTTGTTGGCGCGTTTGATCTCTGAGATGCGTTCGCCAAGGGCTGCGTCTCCCGCCAGCGCGTTGAGCGCGGTCAACGCCTCGGCATCGTCAAGAAACTTGTCGCCGATTGCATCGCGCAAAGTCGCGGTCAATCCCGGGTTACACTGCTGGAGCCAACGACGCGGTGTAACACCGTTCGTCTTGTTATTGATCTTTTCAGGGTAGAGCTTGTGCAGGCTGGAAAAAACCGTGGTCTTCATCAATTCGGTATGCAGCGCCGCCACCCCGTTGACACTATGCGCCCCTGCAAAGGCAAGGTTGGCCATCCTAACCCTGCGATCACCCCCTTCATCAATCAATGAGATGGCAGAGACTTCGTGCTCATCTAAACCGCCCTTGCGGGCATCGCGCAGGACCCGGCTGTTGATCGCATAGATGATTTGCATATGGCGCGGAAGCAACCGCTCGAACAGAGGCAATGGCCAGCTTTCCAACGCTTCGGGTAGCAAAGTGTGGTTGGTATAGCCGACAGTCCGCTGCGTGATCTCCCACGCTTCATCAAACGCCAAGCCGTTAATATCGATCAGCAGCCGCATAATTTCGGCCACCGCCACCGCCGGATGGGTATCGTTTAGCTGGATCGCGGCCTTATCGGGCAGCGTGCGAATGTCACCGTGATATTGGATGTGGCGACGAACGATGTCTTGGATCGAGGCCGAGGTGAAGAAATACTCCTGTCGAAGGCGGAGTTCTTGGCCTGCCGGGCTTGAATCTGCGGGATAAAGCACGCGCACGAGACTGTCAGCCCGCACCTCATCTGCCAAGGCTCCGGCATGGTCCCCAGCATTGAAGGCATCGAGCTTAATCGGGTCGAGCGCATTTGCTGTCCAAAGCCGCAGAGTATTCACCCGTTTGCCGCGCCAGCCAACGACCGGCGTATCGACGGCTATTGCCTCGACAGCTTCAGCCGGGCGCCATTCGACGCCTGCATCCTTGGTAACAACCTCGCCGCCGTATCCAATCCGGTAGCAGCTTTCGCGGCGTTCAAACTCCCAAGGGTTGCCGTGCGCGAGCCAGGTTTCGGGCAGTTCGACCTGCCAGCCATCGTCGATCCGCTGGCGGAACATGCCGTTCACGTAGCGAATACCATAGCCGTAGGCCGGAATGTCGAGCGAGGCGAGGCTTTCCATGAAACAGGCGGCGAGGCGGCCAAGTCCGCCATTGCCCAGCGCCGCGTCTGGTTCCAACTCCTCCAGTTCTGCAAGGTCTAGCCCAAGTTCGCGCAGGGCTTGTTCCATCTCGCGCGTAAGTCCTAGGTTCGACAAGGCATCGCGCAGCAGGCGGCCAATCAAGAATTCAAGACTGAGATAATAGACGCGTTTCCCCTTCGCCTCATAGGTACGCGAGGTTGATGCGATCCAGATATCTATGATCTCGTCGCGCAAGGTGAGCACAGCAGAATCGAACCAATCATGCTCTTTGGCAGCGAGCTCATTTTTGCCGACCCGGTGCCGCAGGACATCGCGAATTCTGGCCTCAAGCTTTTCAGTTTTGGATTTTGGGATGGCAGGCACGAAAGGGATACTCCTTAATTTGAAGGGTGTGCGGGTCGGTTCAAATCCCACCTCACACGATCAAGTCTGCATTTTAGCCATCTCGTCCTATAAGTCAGACTATGCCGCGCGCGAGGCGGATAGCAACCGCTGATTTCGCTACGCATTCGAATGTATCGCGCGCGGGGGTTGATCCCCAGTTGCCAAAGGCCGTGTTGGGGCCGATGCTAGAATGTGATGGTCAAAACTTTCTCAGCGGAATTGCGCGATTTGGCGGAGGTGGCGGGCGTTGCGCGCCATTGGCGTGACGTCGGCGGACGAGACCAGTCTGTGTCAGACGATGCACTTGCTGCCATTCTTGCGGCACTGGGGCATGAAACCAGCAGCGCGCGTCACATCAAAGCCAGTGTTGCCCATCTTGCGGCTCGGGCGCGTCACTTACCACCGATGCTGGTCACTGAGGTCGGTTTAGCCACTCCGATTGACACGCAAGCAGCCAGTGCTGCGTTGACGGGCGAAGACGGTGTGACCAGAAAGATCAATATCGACGGGGGGATGCTCGCACCGGTATCAGAGCCTGGCTATTATGATCTGTCGCTTGATCACCAGTTACTCAAACTTGCGGTGGCACCCCGGCATTGTCCATTGCCCGACGTGTGCGGGAAGCGGATGTGGGGAACTTCAGTTCAGATTCCAGCTTTGCGCGATACCACAAGCCGCGCGTTTGGTGGCTTCGGCGCGCTTGCCGCAGCAGCGCAGACTTTAGGCCGGACGGGGTGTGATGCCGTAGCAATTAATCCGGTCCACGCTTTATTTCCAGGTGTCGGGGATGATTACAGCCCCTATTCTCCGTCTAGCCGGCTATTCCTCAACACCGCCATGGGCGATCCTGACTTGCTTGACCTCCCGTCGTTTCCAAAGGGTGAAGCTAAGACTTTGATCGACTGGCCAACAGCATTGCCGAGACGGTTGGTCGAACTCCGACATACCTATGCCAAATTGACTGTTGAGCGCCGGGCTCAGATCTTTCAGGCAAGTCTAGCGGAGGGGCCAGCATTGCGCATACACGCAGTGTTCGATGCACTAGATTGACATTTCCGGCCCGACGGCGCGAGGGCCTGGCAGGATTGGCCTGCCTCTTACCATGACCCCAACGGCTCGGCGGTCTCCCTTTTTTCCAGCGATCATGCCGATGAGATCAACTTCCACCTGTTTACCCAGTGGCTAGCCCGAGAAGGCCTTGCGAGAGCACAGCATCAGTCCCGCGAAGCGGGTATGGCGATTGGCCTGATTGCGGATCTTGCAGTTGGAGTACATCCCGGCGGCAGTGATACATGGGCGATGCCCAACGCAATGCTCAAAGGGCTGACCATAGGTGCCCCGCCCGATCCCCTTGGACCGCACGGGCAAAATTGGTCGATCACGGGATTTTCGCCCGATGGCCTGCGTGAGAGCGGCTATCAGCCGTGGATCGCCATGCTGCGCTCCGCGCTGCGATCAGCAGGTGGTTTGCGGATTGACCATGCCTTCGGTTTAGCGCGGCTTTGGGTCATTCCCGAAGGGGAAACGTCGTCGCATGGGTCATATCTGGATTATCCTTTTCTAGATCTTGTGCGATTGGTCACGCTCGAAGCACACCGGGCTTCCGCGCTGATCATCGCTGAAGACCTTGGCACCAGCCCCGCCGGTTTCACCCACGCCGTTTCAGAACGTCATATGCTTGGCATGCGCGTGCTGTGGTTCGAACGGGCTGCCGACGATGGTTTTATCGGCGCGCATGACTATCCCCCGAACAGCGTGGCGATGACGGGAACGCATGACACGCCGACTGTCGCCGGGTGGTGGACCGGGCGTGACCTTGACTGGGCGGAGCGCCTTGGACGCCTTCCTGAGGGCATTGATCGCACTCAATCCGAGGACATACGGGAGTGGGATCGGGGATTGCTTTGGTCGACGATTGGGGACGGCGGTGATCGTCCCGCGCCAAATGATCCAGCGCCGGTGGTTGAGGCCGCGCTGGCGCATGTCGCGAGATCGCCAGCGCTCCTTTCGATTGTGCCCATCGAAGACTTGCTATGCGAAGAGGAACAGCCAAACCTGCCGGGAACCACGAGCGAGCACCCCAATTGGCGGCGGCGCCTGCGTGCGCCATTGCCCGAACTCTTGGTTGATCCCGCAGTC